>CAIQJW010000200.1 GCA_903872255.1 uncultured delta proteobacterium
ATTCCATTGCGCTCGTCATTGTTCAGGTGATTTATGACATTCTTGGTCGTCAGGATCGTCCCGAACCGGGAAAGGTTTGACAGTCTGGATGCGTAATTTATCGTGTCTCCCAATGCCGTAAATTCGATATTTGTCGATGATGGCGTGGTCGTGCTGAAAAACTCCTGTCCCTCGTTAATTCCCATATTGAGATGAAGGTCGTTGAGCCATCTCTTTCGGGCCTTCCATTCAGCTGAAAACTCAGCCATTCTTTCCCTGATAGAAAGGGCACAGTTTATGGAGTTCATAAGATAACCGGGATCCTGCTTTTTGAGAAAATAATAGACAACGCCATCGCCAATCCTCTTACCGTATATGCCATGATATGTCTTGAACGACTCTTCCAGTATTCGCCACATGCTGTTTATCAGTTCGAAGTATTCTTCGGGCGGAAGTTCCGCGCATATACGGACCGAATTTTGAAGGTCGGCAACAAGCACGCTGAACGACACAAGGGTCGGCAGGCGCTGATGCAGCAGGTCGCGAACGACCGTCTCGCGGTCAGACAACAGTTCAGTGATCCCCGATTGGGCCTTTTCAGCCCTCTGGTAAAGAAAAAACATCCCCTCCCGGAACAATGTTGTGTAAACCACAAATTTTCCTGTCTCCTCGCTCGTTCCCTCAATATTAACCAGATGCCGATGGATTTTTTCCGGTTGGATCGTTGCTGAGCGGTCGTACGCTGATTCGAGATACTGACTTTCCCTTCCGGACATCCCTGTATACATCTTGTTAAGATACTCTTTGCCCATTTTCATTCGGTAAAAACCCATGTGGTACTCGATTATTTCTTCCCAGTTTTTGACAAAATGGTTAAATTCCCAACTCAGGAACAGGCGAAAGACATTTCTTAATTCGACGTCGCGTATCGAACGGATCGACTTGCCGAAGATAATCTTCTCAGCAGACTCATTTATCCATTCAATTTCGAAATCATAATTCAAAAGATATGCAGGGGTCGTAACGTTGTCTAATGTCAGGTTCAAACCGTCATCCGTCATTTCAAAAGACCCGTATTCCTTTTCGATGAGAAGCACATTCGCAAAACTGCGGCGGTCTGGTCCATGATAAGCGCCCGGTCCCACTTCCTGTGCGATTGCGTCCATGGCCTTGCCCTTCCCTTTCAGTTTCTTGATCTCCATTATAGTGTCTAAGACAGCTTCAGGGAAATAACCGATCTTCTTTGTGCCTTTCAGGTCTTTTGATGCGTTCTTCACCAACGGCTTCGGAATGATCCCGCGTTTTATGTAATTGTTAAGGGTTGCTCTCGATATTGCGCATCTTTGCAGAAGTTCCTTGCTGTCTATCCACTTGTGCCCGTTAAGCTCCTCCATCTCCTAAACCCCCGTTAGCCTTAGCGCTTTCGCTACAGTTTACATATTTATACAGTATAAATTAAATGTCAAGGAAAAAATTATACAGTCTAAAAAGCCGTGAGGTGTAAGAAGTTAAGAACCTCTCACCGTCATCCCGGCACCGGGTACCATCTGGGTGGGCTGGATCCCCCACCCACCGTCATGCCCTCTGAACGTCCGGGACCCAAAACCCTCGTCATCCCGGACTTGGAGGCTGTGTCGTAATTCCTCGCCCACCATCCAAAGCGGGTATATTATACCTGCCGGCATAAAACCCCCGCCGTCATTCCGGGGCATCATCCGGAGGCCGCCATTCACCACACCCCGTCATCCCGGGCTTGACCCCATGCGCGTCAACTTAATTTGTTATCATTCTTTTGTTCACCCAACATTTCTAAACGGTCCTCATAGTTGAGTCGCTTTCGTTTATCATACGCGCAAAAGTACCCGAGGATTTCAA
>CAIQJW010000201.1 GCA_903872255.1 uncultured delta proteobacterium
AGGCATGCATTGGTGAGTTCGTCAAGGAACATGGTCTCCTTGACATAGCTGATCTTTCGGAAGAACGGGCTTCTTCCGAGCGCAAGGAGCAGGCGCCTGAGATCGTCCTGAAAGATCACTATGACGACGAATACGATGGAGCCAATAAAGCTGTTGAATATCCAGCTTAAGGTGAAGAGCTCAAACCTTTTCGCGAGGGCAAAAACAAACATGACTATGACAAGCCCGAGAAGCAGCTGTATGGCCCGCGTACCCTTAATGAGCACGAATACCTTGTATATGATGAAGGCAACAATAATGATATCGACTATATCCTGCCAGCGTATCTCGGGTATCATGCGTCCATGACCGCCTTCACCATTTTGAGGACCCTTGCGGTTCTTAAGACATCATGAACGCGAAAAATATCGGCCCCGTTCATGGCGGCGACAGCAACTGTCGCAAGGGACCCCTCGACCCTTTCTTCAAGGGGGGAATCAGTTATTTTACCGATAAAAGATTTCATTGATGTTCCGATAAGGACCGGTTTCCCCAGCTCTTTAAATACATGCAGCATCTTGAGGATGCGCAGGTTATCTTCGACACGTTTACCGAAGCCGATGCCGGGATCGATAATGATCTTTCCGCCGTCAACCCCCGCCTCGACCGCATAATTCGACTGCCGCCGCAAAAATGCCATGATCTCCGCTATAACGTTGCCATATACGGGGTTTTCCTGCATATTTTTAGGTGCCCCCCTGATATGCATGATGACCGCGTATGCATCGTGTTGGGCAATGACGTGCGCCATTTTATCATCGTACGTGAGGCCGCTTATATCATTTATGATGTCAGCCCCTGCCTTGAGGGCCTCATGCGCGACAGCCGCCTTGTACGTGTCTACAGAGATCGGTATGTCCGATATATCGCGAACTTTTTCTATAACAGGTATTACCCGCGAAAGCTCTTCGTCCTCGCCTACCGGTTCAGAAAACGGCCGCGTTGATTCACCGCCGATATCGATTATGTCCGCGCCGTCGTCGATCATACGCTTCGCATGGTTGACGGCATCCTGAAGGGCCCAATGCCTGCCCCCGTCCGAGAAGGAATCCGGGGTAACATTGAGGATCCCCATTAAAACGGGGTTATTACACGGGAAGACCCGGGGCATCGGCAACTCTGATAATGGTATCGATCTCCTGGCCATCCAGCACTTCCTTTTCCAAAAGTGCATCTGCAACGGCATGAAGCGATGCGATATGTTTGGAAACAAGGCCCTTTGCCCGGGTATAGCATCTGTCTATAAGGTCTTTGAGTTCCTCGTCGATACCCTGTGCTGTCTGCTCACTGAAATCGCGGTTGTGGGTAATCTCTCGGCCGAGGAAGATGGGTTCTTCGTTCTTGCCATAATTAAGAGGGCCGAGCCTGTCACTCATTCCCCATTCGCAAACCATTTTTCGTGCAATTTTGGTCGCACGCTCTATATCGTTGCCGGAACCGGTTGTGAGCTGCCCTATCACAAGTTCTTCTGCGACGCGTCCGCCGAGCAGTATCGAGATGCTGTTCAGGAGGTAATCCCTCGAATAGGTATGACGATCATCTATGGGTAATTGCTGGGTGAGCCCCATTGCCCTTCCTCTCGGAATGATCGTGACCTTGTGGATGGGATCGGTCCCGGGGATCATCTTCGCAACCAGTGCATGGCCTGCTTCGTGATAGGCGGTGAGTCTTCTCTCTTCTTGGGAGATTATCATGCTGCGCCGTTCGACACCCATGAGGACTTTATCCTTGGCATGTTCGAAATCGTCCATCTCGATCGATGTTTTTTCGCGGCGGGCAGCTATCAGGGCAGCTTCATTAACAAGATTTGCCAGATCGGCGCCTGTAAAACCGGGCGTACCGCGGGCTATTATAGACAGCTCGACATCATCCGAAACAGGTGTCTTACGGGTATGCACCTTCAGGATCTCTTCCCGTCCTTTTACATCCGGGGTTGATACGATGATCTGCCTGTCGAACCGTCCCGGCCTCAAAAGCGCCGGATCGAGGACGTCGGGCCTGTTCGTTGCAGACATGACTATAACACCTTCGTTGGATTCGAAGCCGTCCATTTCGACGAGCAGCTGGTTCAAGGTCTGTTCGCGTTCATCATGACCTCCGCCGAGGCCGGCTCCGCGATGCCTTCCGACTGCATCGATCTCATCTATAAATATGATGCACGGGGCGTTCTTTTTCGCCTGGGTGAACAGATCACGCACCCGCGAGGCGCCGACACCGACGAACATTTCGACAAAATCAGACCCGCTTATTGTAAAGAAGGGCACGTTGGCCTCACCTGCTATTGCCCGCGCGAGAAGGGTTTTCCCGGTGCCAGGAGGCCCCACGAGAAGACATCCCTTCGGGATGCGGCCGCCGAGTTTGGTAAATTTCTTGGGGTCTGTAAGAAAATCAATTATTTCCTGGAGTTCTTCCTTGGCTTCGTCAATACCCGCGACATCGTGAAAGGTGACCCGGTTATCCCGTCCGGTAAAAAGACGGGCCTTGCTCTTCCCGAAGGCCATGGCCTTTCCTCCGCCCGACTGCATTTGACGCATAAAGAAGATCCATACGCCGATAAGGAGAAGCATGGGAAACCACGATATAAAGATGTTCTGCCACATTCCGGATTCTTCATCCGGCTTGGCGCTGATCTTTACACCTTTTTCCCTGAGCCGTTTTACGAGATCAGGATCTTCCGGCGCGAACGTCTTAAACTCTTTTCCATCTTTATACGTACCGGCTATATTTCTTCCCTGTATCATTACGGATGCCACTTTATCCGCGGTTAGCGATTCCGAGAATTCACTGAACGGTATGCTTTCAAGGTTCTTCTTCGGCTTGTTATAGATCTGGAAGATGAAGAGGCCGAGAAGGATGATAACCAGAACAGCCACGATGCTTTTGTTTGTTGGTCCTTGTACATTTCTTGACATAGCCCACAGTTTATCATAACAGGGGCATATTTATCAATATTGTCACGCTATTGGCTGGATGTTTTTCTTGCATTTCTGAAAATGGTGTGTAATAAGAAGGCGAGATTAAAAGAAAATGGGTTTATGGGTGATGGGTTATGGGTGATGGAAAACCAAAACGGGTGCTGGGGCTCGTCGCGTCTCCCCGGGTTCTCGGGAATTGCGAAACATTTATCAAGGAAATATCCCGCCATATACCCGAACAGCATGTTCTGCGGCTTCTCAGGCTGACCTCATTGAATATACGGCCGTGCCGGGCATGTTATGGCTGCGTCATGGGCAACCCGTGCCCCGAAGACGACGATATACAGTTTCTGCTCGACGAACTTGCGGCCGCAGATGCAGTCATTCTCGCCTCGCCGGTCTATTATCTCGGTGCGAACGCGATCATAAAAGGCATCTGCGACAGGGGTTTCCTCTTTTTCAGCATCCTTGAAAAAACCTGTAATAAACCAATAATCCTTCTCAACTTTTTCGGTATCCCCGAGCGCATCGGGATGGCCCCCCAGATGCTCGAAACGTTCGCCATGTTCCTTGGGATGTCCGTCAAGGCGAGCCTTTCGATTGAGGCTGCGCTTCCCGGAGCGGCCCTCATGAACGAGAAAAACATTGTGACCGCAGATCATCTGGGGCGGATGCTGTTCTCATCGGGTTCAATAAGGCCTGAGCGGGGATGTCCGTTCTGCGGCAGCCAGATCGTGCGCATCGCTAAGGTGGATTATATCTGTACCGTTTGCCACGGCAGCTTTGCTATCGACGCGATTGGCAATTTCGTCAAAAAGAAAGAGGGGGGCATAATGGGCCCACCCGAACACATGCTCCTTCATCGCGAATGGCTGCGCGGCATGAAAAAACGGTTTCAGGAAAACAAGAAGAAGATCATTCAGACCATATCAGGGTATAAAGAAGACGGCGAATGGATAAAGCCGCCGTCTCGCACCCCGTCATCCCGGACTTGATCCGGGATCCAAGGTTTTGCTTCTATTATTGTTTCTGGTGTTATTATGTTCAAAGGGCCCAAAAAGAAAAACCTTGGATTCCCGCTTTCGCGGGAATGACGGACGGTGGTCTATTCTGGTGCTTTGCACGTTTCCGTCGGAAAATGTTTGCGACACAACCTCCAAGCCCGGGATGACCCAGAGGCGGTTTATCCCGGGAAGTAAAAAATACCCGACTGGGATGGTGGGTGGACACTTAGAACACACCTGCTTCGCCAGAATGACATGGGTGGAATAGGTATGCCTACAGCTTATCGATACCCTTCACCGCTTTGCGGATCTTTTTCGGGAGTTTGCGCGGGTTTCCCTTCTTGCGGCGGGTATTGTCGGGGTAATCTTCTTCTTCGTCCGACCCTGAAACGGGGGTTGCCAGCATTTCGGCAAATTTGACCGGTGTCAGAAAAGACACTCCCTTCGATTTTGCCGCGTCGATGATGGCACGGTCAGAACTGACGACAATGAGGCCGGCCGGTCTTGAGCGGATCCAGCCGATAATGACATCATCGGCCGTTTCATGTTCTTTTGAATAGACCACTTCTATTCCCCGGAAATTCTCAGAATGCCTTCCCGGAGAAAAGCTGTCATATGCATCGAATACAACGGTTATCCGGGCAGACCGCATCTTCTTATAGCGGGCGCATTTCTCCAGAAAATCCCGCCTGAGAAGGTCCATCGACGCACCCATCTCGACCGCTGCGCCTTTTATCCGGTGAATATAATTATATCCGTCGATAACAATGTGCATGGGAAACCGGCTAAAGGCGAACGGCTAACGGCTGTCGGAATTAATCCGTTCGCCTATTTTTCTTTATAATGGTCCTTCAGGATTCGGTCGAGTACCCCGTTTATGAATTCTCTGGAATCTTCGCTGCCATATTTTTTCCCCATCTCTATGGCCTCGTCAATGGCAACCTTCGGCGGAACGTCTTCGGAAAATATCATTTCGAAGATCCCTATCCTCAGGACATTCTTGTCCACGTAGGCAATACGCTCGATCCGCCAGTGCTCGCATGCCTGCCGTATAAATCCGTCCATTTGTTCCTGATGGGTGCCTATTCCGGCAAGGAGATACCGGGCATATTCTACAATATCTTCCTGGTACGGGAACAGCGAGCAGTACTTGGTAAGAGCGCGATCGGGATCTTCCCCGTTTGTCTCCACCTGATAAAGCATCCTCAGGGCTAACTCTCTCGCTTTCCGTCTGCGCACAAGTTGTTTTCCTTGATAAGGTTGACCATTTCAATGGCCGACATGGCGGCGTCGTAGCCCTTGTTGCCGGCTTTTGTTCCCGCCCTTTCGATGGCCTGTTCGATGCTGTCGCTCGTTATGATGCCGAAGGCTATCGGTTTTTCGAGCTCAAGGGATGATTGGGCTATTCCCTTGCTTACTTCCGATGCAACATAATGGAAATGGGGCGTTGCACCCTTTATGACAGCACCAAGACAAACCACGGCATCGATCTCTTTTTTCTTGGCGACCAATTTTGCCGCCAGGGGGATCTCGAAGGAACCCGGGACCCGGTAAATATCAATTTTATTATCGTCGGCGCCGTGCCGTTTCAGGGCATCGAGTGCACCTTCTACCAGCCGGTCAGTAATGAAGCTGTTGAACCTGCTTACGACGATTGCAAACCTGAAGCCTTTTGCATTGAGCTTGCCCTCTCGTACCATGTTCGCTCCTTATATGTTATTTAGGATATGACCAAGTTTTTTCTGCTTGGTCGTGAGATACGCTATATTATCTTTTGTCGGGACCATCTCGATCGGTACACGCTTGACGACGGTCAGGCCGTACCCTTCGAGGCCCTTTATCTTCTTCGGATTGTTCGTCATCAGGCGCATCCTGTGCACGCCGATATCTTTGAGGATCTGTGCCCCGATGCCGTAATCGCGGAGATCGGGCGAAAAACCGAGAGCAATATTCGCCTCGACCGTATCATGACCGCAATCCTGAAGACTGTATGCCTTGAGCTTGTTGGCAAGCCCGATGCCGCGTCCTTCCTGGCGCATATAGACGAATACGCCTTTCTTTTCGTGCTCGATCATCTTGAGCGCTTTTAGAAGCTGCTCCCCGCAATCGCAGCGCATCGAACCCAAGACGTCACCGGTAAAACATTCCGAATGGACGCGTACCAGAACCTCATCCTCCGGCCCTATATCGCCCTTTACAAGCGCGAGGTGTGTCTTCTTATCAATATCATTTTCGTAAGCTATAAGCGTAAATTCGCCGCCGAACCTTGTGGGTATGCGGGTTTCGGCTACGCGCCGGACCAGCGTCTCCTTCCTTGTCTTATACTTGATAAGATCGGCAATGGCAACGATCTTCATGCCGTGTTTTTCTGCAAATACCTCAAGATCGGGCATGCGTGCCATGGTGCCGTCTTCATTCATGACCTCGCATATTACGCCTGACGGGTTAAGACCCGCAAGCCGTGCAAGATCGACGGATGCCTCCGTATGGCCAACCCGTACGAGCACGCCTCCGTCACGGGCGGCAAGGGGGAAGATATGCCCGGGTCTCGTTATGTCGTTGGACGTCGCTTTCGGATCTATGGCAACCTGAATGGTCCTCGCCCTGTCGAAAGCGGAAATGCCGGTCGTGATCCCTTCTTTTGCCTCGATCGAAACAGTAAAGGCAGTGTTGTACGGCGACGTGTTATCCTGGACCATGAGCGGAAGATCGAGCTGTTTAACCCGCTCCTCGGTAAGCGACAGGCATATGAGGCCGCATGCGTAACGCGCCATGAATGTGACCGCTTCCGGTGTTGCCTTTTCTGAAGCGATCATGACGTCGCCTTCATTCTCCCTGTCCTCATCGTCGACAATGATGACCATCTTGCCTTCGCGTATGTCCTGAAGGACCTCTTCGATGCTCGAGATTGCCATTGCTACTCTCCTTTTATAAATCCATGACGGGAAAGAAAGCCTACATCGAGCTTCTTTCCCTCCCTTTTTTTCAGAAAACTATCCACGTATTTTCCTATGATATCCGTCTCAATATTTATTTTATCCCGCTGGTTCTTTTCAAGAAGTGTAGTTCGCGAAGCGGTGTATGGAATAATATTGATCGTGAACTTATTATCACTTTGATCATTTACTGTCAAGCTTATTCCATCTATCGCGACCGAACCCTTCTTGACGATTAAGTGGGCCAATTCCGAGGAAATCTCGATAGTTATCCGTATCGAGTCGCCTTCGCTGCGCATGTCGGAGATCGTGCCGGTCCCATCAACATGGCCTGTCACTATATGGCCGCCGAAGCGCCCGTCCGCTGCCATCGCCCTCTCAAGGTTCACCCTTTGTCCGACGGCTTTATCCTTTAAGGTGGTAAGCCGGAGTGTCTCGAGGGAAGCATCCGCCCCGAAGGTCCCGTTGCCGATCCTGGTTGCTGTCAGGCAAACCCCGTCGACGCAGACCGAGTCGCCTTCGCGTACAGTGCCGGGTTCGAACGCCGTCTTTAGGACGAAGACCCAGCTTCCGCCCTTTTTCTCTATGGCGGCTATGGTCCCTATATCTTCAATGATTCCTGTGAACATAACCTTCAATATAGATATTGTCTTTCAATCTCTTCAGGGCCGCAATGTCGATCCTGTACGCGTCTTTCAAGAAATCTATCCCTTTTCCTCCGACGAGGTTTAATGCCGACTTTCCCCCGATAAGGATCGTGCCGTAAAAAAGCACCACTTTGTCAACAAGGCCTTCTCTTAAGAGGGTGCTGTTCACTTCGCCTCCTCCTTCCACGAGAACGCTCATTATATTGCGCTTATACAATTCCTGGCAGATATGATTTACCGATACCCTGCCGAAGTCGTCCTTCGGCACCCTGATGACATCTGCCCCGAGCGCCTTCAGCCTTGTTTCTTTATCCGTTCGCGAATCTTCGTTCGTGAAGATCCATGTTCTGTATTTCTCCGATGTCTTGACCACATCACAGGCAAGAGGGATCCTGAGCTTCGAGTCAAGAATTATCCGGGCGGGTATTTTGCGCGGGTTCTTGACTCGGGGCACGAGTAATGGATTGTCAGATATGACGGTGTTGATACCGACCATTATCCCGTCATTGATACACCGCAGGACATCAGCCTGACGGCGCGATTCTTCATTGGATATCCATCGTGAATCGCATGTTTTAGTTGCTATCTTACCGTCGAGGCTGACCGCTGCTTTCATGGTTATATAAGGCCGCCTTTTTTCCATCCATCCAATGAACGCCTCATTCAGGCGGCGGGCTTCATTTTCGAGGACCCCAACCTTGACATCGATCCCGGCCTTGCGGAGCATTTCAACGCCTTTACCGTTGACGAGCGGGTTCGGGTCAAGCATTGCAACGAAAACCCGTTTTATCCCTGCCGCTATTACCTGGTCTGCGCACGGGGGTGTCCTGCCGTAGTGCACACAGGGCTCAAGGTTGACATACAGTGTCGATCCTGCCGCGTTCGGGCCCGCATCCTCGATAGCATGTACCTCGGCATGGGGAGAACCGGCTTTT
Source organism: uncultured delta proteobacterium (assembly GCA_903872255.1). GTDB lineage: Bacteria > Desulfobacterota > Syntrophorhabdia > Syntrophorhabdales > Syntrophorhabdaceae > Delta-02. The sequence continues at coordinate 8,477 of CAIQJW010000201.1, forward strand.
TTGTGGTAACCTTTCCCGACAATGGCCTCGCCCTTTACCAGGACTGCGCCTACCATCGGGTTCGGCGATGCCGTGCTGATCCCTTTTCGGGCAAGTGATAGCGCCATGCGCATGTATTGTTCGTCTTTCACGGTCCGTCTACGCTTCGTTCTTCTTTAAAAGGAGCTCTTTCAGCTCCGTCATGAACTCATTTATATCACGGAATTGCCTGTAAACGGAAGCAAAGCGGACATATGCGATCTCGTCAAGGTTCTTGAGTTCGTCCATGACCATTTCCCCTATCTCCGATGCCTTCATCTCCCGCTCGCCTTTTTCAAGGAGGTTGTATTCGATCCTCTCTACGATCTTTTCGAGGTTCGTAATACTGATCGGCCTTTTTTCACAGGCCTTGTTCAATCCGCCAAGGATCTTCGTCCGGTCGAAAACCTCCCGTCTGCCATCTTTTTTGACAACGAGAGGAAGGCCTTCCTCCAGTCTCTCCGCTGTTGTGAACCGCTTTGTGCACTTAAGACATTCCCGCCTGCGCCGTATGGTATCCATCTCCTTGCTCATGCGGGAATCAAGGACTTTGCTCTCGGGATAATTGCAAAAAGGACACTTCATTTTATTACCTGTAAGGAGTGAGGAGTAAGTAGTAAGGAGTAAGGAGATAAAGAATTTTCATTCTTTTTTCACTCCCCGCTGCTTACCGGTTTTTTCCGGTCGAGTTTTGTCAAGGGGATGTCCGATTCCTTTATCATATTCAAGGATAGATCGTCCGGATAACCTTCATCGTAATAAATTTCTTGTATACCGGCGTTGATAAGCATTTTAATGCATATTGAACAGGGAAGGTGGGTGCAGTAAAGTTGGGCTCCATTTATCGAAACACCGTGATAGGCGGCCTGGATGATAGCGTTCTGTTCCGCGTGGAGCCCCCGGCACAATTCATGGCGTTCCCCTGAGGCGATATTCATTTTTTCCCTGAGGCACGACACCTCGATACAGTGCTTAAGGCCCGAAGGGGCCCCGTTATATCCGCTTGCGAGGATCCTCTTATCTTTGACAATAACAGCCCCGACGTTGCGGCGCAAACAGGTCGACCTCATGGAAACGATGCGTGCTATCTCCATGAAATAAGGACCCCAGTCAGGGCGATCATTGTTCATATATCGTATATTCGTTTATAAAAGGGAAAGCCCTTGCAGAGCTCCCGTACTTTCGCCCGCGTGTTTTCCATGAATGATGCATCGCCCGAGTGCTTTAAGACCTGATCGATCATCTCGCAGATGATCTCCATTTCTTTTTCCTTCATGCCCCGTGTGGTCACTGCCGGCGTTCCTATCCGGATGCCGCTCGCGACATTGGGGCTGCGGGTATCGAAGGGGATAAGGTTCTTATTGACCATGATGCCGCTTGCCTCGAGTGCGACCTGGGCATCATTCCCCGTGACATTCTTGGGTGTAAGATCGACGAGAAACAGGTGGTTGTCCGTGCCCCCCGATACGATCCGGAAGCCGAGATCGCTCATGCATTTCGACATGTGCTTCGCGTTCGCGATTATCTGACGCTGGTATTCTTTAAATTCATCCGTCATTGCCTGTTTGAGTGCAACAGCCTTTGCCGCGACGACGTGCATTAACGGCCCGCCCTGAATGCCCGGGAAAACTGCGGAATCGATCTTTTTGGCAAGATCGGCGTTACACATGACAAGGCCGCCCCGGGGGCCCCTTAACGTTTTATGGGTGGTCGTCGTGACAAAATGGGCGTGTCCGACAGGGCTTGGATGGAGGCCGGCTGCAACAAGCCCGGCGATGTGGGCGATATCAGCCATGAAATAAGCGCCCACTTCATCCGCGATCTCCCTGAATTTCTGGAAATCGATGATCCTGGAGTACGCGCTTGCCCCTGCTATGATAAGCTTCGGTTTTTCTTTATGGGCAATGCTCCGGATCTCATCATAATCGAGCATCTCGTCCTTGGCCGAGACCGGATATGATACTGCGCGGTACATTTTGCCGGAGAAACTCGGGCGCGCCCCGTGTGTCAGGTGCCCGCCATGTGCAATATCCATCCCGAGGACGGTATCGCCCGGCTGAAGGACGGCATAAAACACGGCCATGTTCGCAGAGGAGCCGGAATGAGGCTGTACATTGGCATGTTCGGCCCCGAAAAGCTCCTTCGCCCGTTCGATTGCAATGCTTTCGATCTCGTCGAGAAAAGCACATCCGCTGTAGTACCTCTTTGAAGGATACCCTTCGGCGTACTTGTTCGTGAGCACGCAACCCTGCGCGGCAAGGATGTCCTCATCAACATAGTTTTCCGAGGCTATAAGTATCAGGCTGTATTCCTCACGGTCTAATTCACGCCTCATCAGCTCGAATATCTTTGCGTCTTTCCCGTCGAGTCTCATATCCTACCTGTCCGTACTTTTTTCAAACGCCTCTATCTTTGCGATCCTGCCGCTGTGCCGGCCGCCTTCGAACTTAGCCTCCAGCCAGGACTTTACGATCTCTTCGGCGAGCCCTTTTCCCGTTACCCGCTCACCGAGGACAAGCACGTTCGCGTCGAGGTGCTTACGGCTCTGCACGGCCGTGTATGTATCGAACGCAAGGGCGGCGCGGATGCCTTTTACCTTGTTGGCAACAACATTCATCCCCATCCCGGTGCCGCAGACCAGTATCCCGCGGTCGGCTTTTCCCGCCGCGACATCCCCGGCCACCTTGAACCCATAATCGGGGTAATCGACGGATTGCGGGGAATTTGTCCCATAATCCGCAACCTCGTGGTTTCCCTCTGCAAGGATGCGTTTTATATACTCTTTCAGCTCAAGGCCCGCATGATCGGACCCGATAGCTATCTTCACCCTTCGAACCTCTTCATGGCCAGAACGCAGTTCGTGCCGCCGAAACCGAAGGAATTCGAAAGGGCGATATTTACTTCATGGTTCCGGGCCTGGTTCGGGACATAATCCAGGTCGCAATCAGGGTCGGGAGTTTCGTAGTTGATCGTCGGCGCACAGACCCGGTCCCTGATCGATAATGCTGTAAAGATCGCCTCAATCGCTCCGGCCGCACCGAGAAGGTGCCCCGTCATGGATTTCGTCGAACTGACGGGAATCTTATATGCCCTGTCCCCGAAGACCTTCTTTATCGCAAGGGTTTCCGTCTGGTCGTTAAGGTCCGTGGAAGTCCCGTGCGCATTGATATAATCGACTGCATCAGGGTTAAGGCCGGCATCCCGAAGCGCCATATTTATGCAGCGGATAAAACCGTCGCCGTCAGGGCAGGGGGCGGTTATGTGGTACGCATCACCGTTATATCCATATCCGGCAAGTTCGGCGTATATTTTCGCACCGCGTTTCCTGGCGTGCTCGAGCTCTTCGAGGACGACTATGCCGGCTCCCTCGGCAACAACGAACCCGTCCCGGTCCTTGTCAAAGGGGCGCGACGCTCTTTGCGGCTCGTCATTTCTCGTGGAGAGTGCTTTCATTGCATTAAAGCCGCCTACAGTCAACGGCGTAATGTTTGCCTCGCATCCTCCGGCGACCATCATATCGGCATCCCCGTACTGGATGATGCGCATGGCATCACCTATGGAGTGGGCCCCTGTCGCGCACGCGGTGACGATGGAAAGATTGGGGCCTTTCAGACCATGGTTGATCGCAATATGGCCCGGTGCCTCGTTCGCAATGAGCATCGGGATGAAGAACGGAGAGATCCGCCCCGGTCCCCTTTCAAGGTAAATGCTGTGATATTTCTCAAGCGTCGGCAGACCGCCGAGGCCAGTCCCGACGACAACGCCGGC
>CAIQJW010000202.1 GCA_903872255.1 uncultured delta proteobacterium
CGCCGTCATCCCGGACTTGATCCGGGATCCAAGGTTTGGTTTTTATTATTGTTTCTGTTGTTAAGGATTGCATAGGGCAAAAAAGAAGAACCTTGGATCCCGGCTCGGAGGCCGGGATGACGGCGGGGGGGATTGCGACACAGTCTCCAAGCCCGGGATGACGGCGGGGGTTTTGTGCCACATGCACCACGTCTCACGGCCCCACCGCTTTTACCGTCACCGATCCTGCAACCGGGTCGGTGTCGATCCGCAGGGCTTTGGCTTTGTTCTTCACGATCACGCTGCCGGTCTCGTGGCCTCCTGCCGCATAAAAACGGAACGTGCGTGCGTCTTTGGAGGCCTGCCCGGTTACCGGGTCTATGGCCTCGATAGTGATGCCTTCGGGTACTGGCTTTAACGGGCGCCCTTTGATACCGTACACCCTGTCTTTCGCGTCGATTATCACTACCTGGTTTTCACGCTGAAGCGAAGACAGGGCCCGTGCGTGCCTTATCACCGAGGAGATGTCCCGGGCCGCGGCATTGAGGCGTGCGGACGGAAGGCCGCGGGCAAAGAAAAGGGTGGAAAAACCGCACATGATCCCTGTCAGCGCAAGGACGATGATGAGTTCGAGCAATGTGAATCCGGCCCCTCTTTGTTTCAAAACGGTAGGTCCATTATGCTGAATATAGCCAGGAGCATGGAGATGATGATGAAGCCGATTATGAGCCCCATGCCGAGGATCATGGCAGGCTCGATGAGTCCCATGAACCTCTTGACCGACTCTTTCAAACTTTTTTCGTACGTGCCCGCCACCTTGAGCAGCATGCTGTCAAGCCGGCCTGTCTCTTCCCCTACCTTGATCATGGAAAGCGCGAGCGCCGGGAAAACATTTGCCTCGGCCAAGGGCGCTGCAATGCCGCGGCCTTCTCTCACCCCTTTTGCCACCGATTCTATCCCCGCCGCGATGATCCTGTTCCCGATTATGTCGCGGGAGTTGTTCAAGGCCTGCAGCACGGAGATGCCGCTTTGCAGCAGCGTCCCGAAGGTCCTGCAGAACCGGGCCGTTTCGAGCTTGCGTACCACATCCTCCATCATTTTCAGCTTGAGGACATCCCAATGGATTTTACCCGCTTCTGTTTTCATCCACGACATGCACACGATAATCACCCCCGCCATGATCGCCGCGCCTATCCACCACCAGGTGCGAAGGGCGCTGCTAAGATAAAGGAGTATTTGAGTCGTGAGGGGGAGTGAACCGCCGATCTCGGAAAAGATGACCGAGAACCGCGGAAGCACAAAAGTGAGGAGCACGATGATCGAGATGCCGCCGGTTACACCGAGGATAGCCGGATAGATCATTGCCGACACCACGTGGTCCTTGAGTTCGCTAGTTGTTTCGAGAAACTCGTGCAGCCGTTCGAGCACCACGCCGACGACGCCTGACGTCTCGCCCACCCTTACCATGTTCACATACAGCAGAGGGAATATCTGCGGGTGTTTTTTCAGCGCGTCGGAAAAAGAGTTGCCCTCCCGGATGGATGTGAGAACGGCATGCACCACACCTTTCATCTCTTGGCTCTCTGATATTTCACCCATGATGTTTAGACTACGGTCGAGGGGCAGCCCGGCATTGATAAGGGCGGAGAGTTCCGTGGTAAAGTTCAGGAGGTCCCGCTTGTGCGACTTAAAGCTGATCTTTTTGATACGGGATTGCTGTGGTGCAGCGAGGCTGAGAGGAATGACACCGGCATTTCTCAGCCGGTCCACTGCAAGGTCTTCGCTCAGCGCTTCGATCACCCCTTCCACCACGGCGCCTTCCATCGTTGTTGCCCTGTACGAAAATACCGCCATTTCCCGCTACTCCTTAAGCGACCCGAAGCACTTCCGCAAGGGTCGTGATACCTGATCCCACCTTTCTCGTGCCGTCCTCCAGCAATGTGGCCATCCCGTGTGCCCTCGCAGCGTTGCGTATCTGAATTGCATCGGCGTTGGCGAGTATCAGCTTACGTATCGCATCATCGACGACGAGCAGTTCGAATATCCCCGAGCGGCTGTGATACCCCGTGTAGGCGCACCTCTCGCATCCTGTGCCCCGTACGTTCCCATCCGGCTTAAGTTCCTTGCACTCGGGACAAACGACACGCACGAGCCGCTGTGCGAGAATGCCGCGGACGGTCGATGCAAGGAGGAACGCTTCCACTCCCATGTCGAGGAGCCTCGTGATCGCACCTGGCGCATCATTCGTGTGAAGGGTGGAGAAGACGAGGTGTCCCGTCAGCGAAGCCTGAATGGCTATCTCGGCCGTTTCGCGGTCGCGGATCTCGCCGATCATGATCACGTCGGGGTCCTGCCGCACGATGTGGCGGAGCGTGCTCGCGAAGCTTAAGCCTATCTGCGGCTTTACCTGTATCTGGTTTATCCCCTTGATCTGGTATTCGATGGGGTCCTCGACGGTGATGATCTTTTTGTCGGGTGCGTTGATGGTGTCGAGGGCGCCGTACAGCGTGGTCGTTTTGCCGCTGCCGGTTGGCCCCGTGACAAGGAAGATGCCGTTAGGCTTCTTGATGATCTCGTTGAAGGTATACAGGGTTTCGGGAAAGAACCCGAGCGAGGGAAGGTCTATGACTGTCGTTTCCTTATCTAAGATCCGCATCACCACGCTTTCCCCGTGCAGGATCGGGATGGTGGAGACACGCAGGTCTATTTCCCGGTCGGCAGCTTTCAGCCATATGCGCCCGTCCTGCGGCAGGCGCCGCTCGGCAATATTGAGCTTTGCCATGATCTTGAGCCGGGAGATCATGGCGGCCTGGAGCCTCTTCGGAGCCGACTCTACTTCGTGGAGCACGCCGTCTATCCTGTACCTTACCTTTACTTCATCCTGGAAGGGCTCTATGTGGATGTCGCTGGCCCTCGTCTTAACTGCCCTCGTGATAAGGAGATTGACGAGCTTGATAATGGGCGCCTCGGATGCCAGGTCCTTGAGGTGTCCCACATCTTCGTCTTCCTCATCGCCAACAGTCTCAGGGCCGTTCCCGTTCATGTCCTCTATGATACGGTTTAGGCTCTGTGCGTCCTGGCCGTAAAATTTTGCGATGTACTCGTCGATAGCCTGACCCTCTCCCGAGTAGACCACGACGTCCGTACCCGAGACCACCCGCAGGGCGTCCACCACCTGCGTATCTTCGGGGCTGGCCATGACGACCCACAGTTTGTTCTCCCTCACATCGAGGGGGATCACCCTGTTTTCTTTAACGAACCGGCTGGATATTCCGTCGATGACGAAAGGAACCCCGGGAAACTCCTCGGGGTGAAGTAACGGGAAATTATCTGCCTTCATGCGCCCTCTTATGATTAATAAACCTTATTGTACTCCGTCGGACGCCTCTACAGTATATTAGAAAGAGACTAATATAATACATTAATAAAATAGATATTAACAATGTTGACCAGCCGTGATAATGTCGTCATATTTTTCAGCCCTCATTTGTGTGTATTGCTGTCCCTGACTGCCTGACATGCGTGATGATAAAACGGTGAGGATTTTATTAAAGGAGCCTTTCTATGAGTACCACGGCAGACCGGCATTTCCGATTTCTCTTGTCAACGTTCATCCTTTTGCAGGTTGCTATCGCGTTGTCAGTGCCGGCGCCTGACGTTGAGGCCGCCAACATTTGCCCTGTGGCAAAAATAACAGGTCCGGTCACGGGAGGTGCCGCGAACGCGACTATCCCCATAGAGGTCCCGCGGTTTCGTAAGGGCCTGACCCCCCTTATCGACCTGACATACAGTAGTGCCGGGGCCTCCGGCTGGCTGGGCCGCGGATGGGATCTGGAGCTCGGCTCCATCCAGAAGAGGGGCAGGGCGGGCTACGAAAGGTATTATTACGTGGTGGGCGACAACGTCCAGGAACTGGTCAAGGTCAATACGGAATACGGCCATAGCGGGCAGTGGAAGTACGAGTATTACGTACTCAGGCACAACCGCGCGGCGGGTAAATTCTGCCGGGAAGGGGATACGGGAGAGAAGCTTTACAGCACCTGGTACGGCACGCTAAAAGGCCTCACGCACACCTTCGGGCAATGGGTGAGCGACACGAGCGACGTGAGCCAGAAGACCAATGCCTACCACAAGGGCGGCGATGACGACGCCTTCGTCGAAAAGTGGGGCCTGGTCTCCACCAGGGACCGCAACGACAACTATCTTTCGATCACCCATAACAAGTATTACGACTGGAACGGATATGTGTACTATCCGGAAAAAGTTGCCTATGGGACCAAGGACAGCACGATCTACTCAATCAACTTCAACCTCGACAATGCAACGAAAAACCTGGATTCCATCCAGATAAAGCACCTGGATAAAGAGATTGCCCGATACGATCTTGTCTTTGAGTGCAGCGCCGATACCCGGTACAACCGCTTGAGAACGGTAACCCGTTCCTCGTTCGGCAAATCCCGCCCGGCCATCGAGGTCGACTGGATCTACTACAACGAAATCTCCCCTTACTGCGATTACCTGCATACCATCGACAACGGCGAGGGAGGCCTCGTCACCTACGACTACACCCCCTACACCTATGCCGTGGGCAAGAAAGTCGCCGTGCTGTCGAAGGTGACGACCGACAACGGACAGATGAGCGAAACCCGGACAAGCTACGCGTATACGGGCGGCACTTTGAACAGCTACGGCAGCCTGATCTTCAAGCAGATCACGGTGACACGCCCCGACCTGACAGCGGTGACGACGCAGTTCGTCACGGGCGACGGGGCCCGGGCCGGGCTCCCCGAATGGTACGACGAGAGCGGTCCCATCCGCCGGAGGACCACGTATTCCTGGGGCGAGGCCGACAGCACCTTGTGCCTCGACAAAAAGATAACCCAGTATTACAGCCCGGTTACCGGGGCTATATCGGGGAGCGCGAGTGCCATAGAGTTTCATCACAACGATACGTACCAGTTTCTGAAGCAGGTCATCATGAGCGGCCCGGGACGCAATAAGATCATTTTTGATTATACGTGGGAAGATCGCCTCGGTATCATCGAGAAAAACCCCAAATTCTACTGGCTGCAGCCGACGAGCTTTTCTATCTCCGAAATGGCCGGAGACGCGAAGAAGCTGCGCCGCAAGAGCGAGTTCCAGTATAATGACAAAGGCAGGGTGAACAAGGTCCTGGCCTCAGTCACCGGGAGCACGAAAGTCACGACCGAGGTCACGCAATTCGATGCCTACGGAAACCCCCGTGAGGTAAAGGACCCCAACGGGAACATTACGAAACTGGAGTACGATGATGCCCTGCAGCTTTACCCGAAAAAGATCACCGTACCAAACGGGCTCATTACCTCA
>CAIQJW010000203.1 GCA_903872255.1 uncultured delta proteobacterium
ATTCAAAAATGTAACCGAATCCTCTCAATTTCCGTTGATCGACGTCGAAAAACCGCAGTTGTTCAGGGATATCTTCCCTTATGATGAAGTATGCAAGGTCAAGTTCGATCACAAGATCGAACTTATCGATCCTCCCGATGATATATATATCACCGACACCACGTTCAGGGACGGTCAGCAGGCACGGCCTCCGTTCACAGCCCAGCAGATAGAGGACCTGTTTGAATTTCTGCACCGCTTGAGCGGCCCGAACGGGGTTATCAGGCAGACGGAATTCTTCCTTTATACCGACAAAGACAGGGAAGCGCTCGGAAGATGCAAGGAAAAAGGATACAGGTACCCTGAAATAACGGGCTGGATCCGGGCCAACAAAGACGACTTGCAGCTTGTCAGGGATATGGAGCTTAAGGAGACCGGTATCCTTACAAGCGTCTCGGATTATCACATATTCCTGAAATTCAACAAAACAAGGCCCCAGGTCTTGAAGGACTACCTCGAGATCGTGGAAAGCACGCTCGACCACGGCATAATACCGCGCTGTCATTTTGAAGATGTTACGCGGGCCGACATATACGGATTCTGTGTCCCGTATGCCCAGGCGCTGATGAGGCTGTCGGAAGAGGCGAAAATACCTGTCAAGATCCGTCTTTGCGATACGCTCGGCGTGGGCATTACATATCCGGGGTCGGCGCTCCCGAGGTCTATCGGAAAGATCATCCGTGCGATGATCGACGATGCGGGCGTGCCGTCGGATTGCCTGGAATGGCACGGGCATAATGATTTTTACAAGGTCCTTATCAACAGCATCAGCGCGTGGATGTACGGATGCACATATGTGAACGGGACCTTCCTCGGCCTTGGCGAAAGGACGGGCAATGTCCCGATCGAAGGGCTCATCATGGAATATATTTCCCTGACCGGTGAAGACAACGGGGTGGATACCACCGTTATCACCGAGATGCGTAATTATTTCGAGCGGGAGATCGGGCACCATGTCCCCAAGAACCAGCCTTTCGTGGGTCTTGACTTTAATGCGACGTCCGCCGGTGTCCACATAGACGGTATCCTGAAGAATGAGGAGATCTACTCGTCTTTCGATACGGCGAAGCTCCTAAACAGGCCGCTTGCCGTCAACATAACCGACAAGTCGGGATTGGCAGGGATATCCCATTGGGTCAATTCGCATTTCGCACTTACCGGAAAGGAACGGATAGAAAAGACGCATCCCGGTGTCGCAAAGATCAACAAATGGATCGCGCGGCAGTATGAAGAAGGCAGGGTGACCTGCATGTCGGAAGACGAGATCGAGCACCAGGTCAGGCGCTATATCCCGGAGATATTCGTGTCCGAGTTCGAACTGATGAAGAAGAGGGCGCTGGATATGGCTGCCCACCTTATAGAGCAGTACATAGAAGATCCGGCGATAAAGAGCATGAACCCGGTGCGGCAGGAAGAGCACCTCAAGGGCCTGGTCCAGGATTATCCCTACATCCAGTTTGTTTATGCTGTCAACGCTGAGGGTATCAAGATCACCCGCAATATCACACAGGTGGTCGATAAGGCGAAATACCAGAAGATCGGCCTTAATGAAGATTTTTCGGACAGGGACTGGTTCATAAAGCCGATGAGCGACGGGAAGATCCATGCGACGAACCTTTATTCATCGCGAATAACGGGGGCATTATGCGTCACCGTTTCCGGCCCGATACGAGATGAGATGGGAGAGATCGTCGGCGTCCTCGGGCTTGATATCCGGTTCGAAGACCTCACCAAGGCGGAGGCTTAAAGCACGTATGGGAAAGACACTTGCCGAAAAGATCCTGGAAAGGAACACCGGAAGCGACGTTGTGCAGGGGAACTATATTATCGTAAATGTCGACAGGATCCTCCTGCAGGACGGTACGGCTCCGCTTGCGATCAGGAAATTCGCCGAGATGGGATTCGACAGGTTGTTCGACGGATCAAAGGTAACGTTTTTCATAGATCACGCATCACCCAGTCCGCGGATGGAGCTTTCGAATGACCACATGGCCATACGTGAGTTCGCTGAGCGTTACGGCGCGAATGTCAGCGACGTCGGCGAAGGCATCTGCCATCAGCTCATGTCCGAAGAGGTGCTTCTGCCCGGCGAAGTGCTCGTCGGGGCCGATTCTCATACTTGCACGGGGGGTGCCCTGTGTTCCTTTTCCACGGGTATGGGCTCGACCGACATCGCGACTGCCATGGGGCTCGGCAAAACGTGGATGAGGGTCCCCGAAACATTTCTTTTCCGCCTTAAAGGGAAATTTCCGAAAGGAGCGTACCCAAAAGACCTTATCCTTAAGATCATCGGCATGATAGGGGCGGACGGGGCAACGTACAAGGCGCTAGAGTTCGCAGGCGACGCGGTGGACGCCATGCCGATCGGGGAGCGTATGACAATAGCCAATATGGCCGTCGAGGCGGGAGCGAAGTGCGGCCCGTTCCCTTCCGATCATATGACGCATGCCTTTCTCGAAAAGAAGGGCAGGGGGGCGTTTTTTGTCGAGATAAGACCTGACCCGGACGCGCAATATGAAAAGGTGTTCGATATTGATCTCGCCGAGCTCGAACCCATGGTCAGCCTCCCTCATACGGTGGACAATACGAGGTCCGTCGATGATAAGGATGCTAAGGGAACGCCCGTCAACCAGGTTTTTATCGGTTCCTGCACCAATGGCCGCATAGGCGATCTCAGAGTTGCCGCGCATATCCTGAAGGGCAAAAAGAAACACCCCGGGGTCCGGCTTATTGTCGGCCCCGCATCGAAGGCCGTATACCGCGAGGCCCTGAAAGAGGGTATACTCGAGATCCTTCTAGACGCCGGGGCCACTATCCTGCCGCCGGGCTGCGGGCCCTGCATCGGGCTGCATCAGGGTATTCTTGGCAGGAATGAGGTCTGTATTGCGACGTCCAACCGGAATTTTCTCGGAAGAATGGGCAACCCGGAATCCGGTATTATCCTTGCTTCCGTAGCAACCGCCGCAGCGAGCGCGTTAGAAGGCAAAGTTTCCGACCCGAGAGAGGTCATGTAATGGTGATCAACGGAAACGCATGGCTCTTCGGAGACGATATTTCGACGGACCATATAATACCCGGCAGGTTCTATCATCTGCGTTCAAATCTCGACCTGCTTAAAAAGCATGTATTTGACGATATTTCACCGGGCTTCAGCGAGAAGACCAAGAAGGGCGACATCATTGTGGGCGGAAGGAATTTCGGCCTGGGATCGAGCAGGGAGCATGCGCCTCTCATAATAAAAATGGCGGGCATAGATGCGATCGTCGCCCGGTCATTTGCGCGTATATTCTACCGAAACGCCATAAACGTAGGTCTTGCCGCTATTATCTGCCCGATCGAGGGTTTAAGCGAAGGCGATGAACTGGAAATAGATCTCAATGAGGGTGTCTTGAAAGATATAACGACAGGCAGCGTCAAGAGATTCGCCCCGCTGCCTTCCATCATGCAGGATATTCTGAATGAGGGCGGGCTCGATATATACATTAAGAAGTACAAGGGGTTCACCATCTGATGGAAACGATCAGGATACCCATCATTGCCGGGGACGGCACCGGAGAAGATATTTGGAATGCTTCGCGGGAGATATTTGAAGAGGCGGTCATCAAGTCGACGGGCAACGCGAAGAAGATAGAGTGGATACCTGTCATTGCAGGCCTCAAGGCCTTAGAACGCAATGATCACCTGCTTCCCGGTGAAACTGTCGATGCGATAACGGATTGCGCACTTGCCCTGAAAGGACCCCTGACGACGCCGGTCGGTGGAGGCTTTCGCAGTGTGAATGTTTATCTCCGCCAGATATTTGACCTCTATGTCTGCATGAGGCCGATACACTGGTTCAAGGGCCTGCCAAGCCCCCTGAAGAGGCCGGAGGCGGTTGACATTATAATATTCCGGGAAAATACTGAAGACCTCTACCGGGGAATAGAATGGCAGGCAGGCACCGACGATGCCCGCACTGTGATCAATTTCCTGAAAGACAAGATGGGCGTTGACCTCAAACCCGATAGCGGGATAGGGGTAAAACCTATCAGCCGCTCCGGGACACAGCGTTTCGCCAGATGGTCGATAGACGCCGCCATCAGGATGAAGCGCAGGGTGATCACGATCGTACACAAGGGCAATATCATGAAATATACAGAGGGTGCGTTCCGTGAATGGGCATACGAGACTGCCGGGACGTATAAAGAACTGTCGGCCGGGGACGTGCCGGATACGATAGAGGTCAATGACCGGATCGCAGACAATATGTTCATGCAGGTCATATCGAGGCCCGAGGATTACGATGTCCTTTTATGCCCGAACCTGAACGGTGATTATCTGTCTGATGCCTGCGCAGCGCTTATCGGGGGCCTCGGCGTCGCGCCGGGTGCAAATTTTGGTGATAACGTCGCAATTTTCGAGCCGACCCACGGCAGTGCGCCGAAGTATGCAGGTAAGGATATCGTTAACCCGACTTCGTTCATACTCTCGGGGGCAATGCTGTTCGACCATATAGGGCTTGCCGGGACGGGGGAAATGATACGCCGGGGCATTGAAAGGACCATTCAGGAAGGGATCGTCACCTATGACCTGGCACGTCAGTTTGAAGGCGTGAAACCGGTGCCGTGTTCTGAATTCGGCGCCGAAGTGTTGAAGCGGCTGTAAGCCTGAAGTACCTCAATTAATACAGGGAAGGAAATATTATGTTAGACGATACCAAAGCAAAAATTGACGAACTGAATAGTCGCATCGCCTCGCTACGAGGTTATCTTTGACCTCCCGAAACTTCAGGAAAAACTGACAGCACTGGACAAACAGATAGCAGAGTCAAACCTCTGGAACGATCAGGGGAAGGCCCAGAAGGTCTTAAGAGAACGTTCGCGTGCCGATGAGGAGATAAAGTCCTGGCGTAAGAAGGAAGAAGAGCTTGAGGAGATCCACATCCTTGCCGATTTTATCCGGGAAACGGAAGATTCGGCAGATGTTGACGAGTTGACGGCACGGGTCACGGCGCTTGACGAATCTCTTGGTTCATACGAGATCGAAAGGATGCTTTCCGCTGAGAACGATGATAATAATGCCATCATCTTCATCAACTCCGGTGCGGGCGGGACGGAGGCCCAGGATTGGGCTGAAATGCTGTTCAGGATGTACTTGAAATGGTCGGAAAGAAAAGGTTTTGAAACCCAGGTGGTCGACCTTCTGGCCGGCGAGGAGGCCGGGATCAAGAGTGTTACTTTTATCGTGTCGGGGCTGCGTGCCCACGGCTATCTTAAATGCGAGAACGGCATTCACCGGCTGGTCCGGGTTTCCCCGTATGACGCGAATAACCGCCGGCACACATCGTTCGCATCCGTCTATGCCTATCCCGAGTTACCTGAGGAAGTCGAGGTTGATATCCGTGATGAGGACCTGAGGATAGACACCTACCGGTCAAGCGGCCCGGGGGGCCAGCATGTCAACAGGACGGATTCCGCGGTAAGGATCACCCACCTCCCGACAGGAATAGTCGTGCAATGCCAGAATGAACGCTCCCAGCATAAGAACAAATCAATGGCCATGGCGATCCTGAAGTCAAGGATCTATCAGCTTGAGAAAAAGAAGCATGAAGAGAAGATGGATGTCCTGAACAAGGAAAAGAAGGACATAGCGTGGGGCAGCCAGATCCGTTCCTACATTCTCCATCCTTACCGGCTGATCAAGGACCACCGTACAAAACATGAAGAACACAATGCCGACGCGGTGCTCGACGGGGACATTGATGCCTTCATAAAAGAATACCTTTTGTACTTGACTTTCGAGCAGAAAAGAAAGGATAATTAAATAGATATGGAAATTTTCAGCATAAATAAAGAGATAATTAACGTAAACCGTATAGAAGAACTGGAAGAAAAGATCGACAGGCTTATTGACAGCTATCGTCTCATGAAGGAAGAAAACGAGAGGCTGAAAGCTGAGGCCGACGTGACACGTAATAGTGACAAGGACTTAGAAGGCAAGATTTCAGAAATCCGGGGCGAGCGGGAATTACTCATCGAAAAGGTTCAAAAGATACTCGAGAAGGTTGAAAAAGTAGAGATCTAGGGGTACACATGGAGAAGAAGGTTGAAGTAACCATTCTGAAACAGTCTTTTACTTTCGTGGGTGAGGATGAAGAGAGGATAAAACGCGACGCGCATTACGTCGCGGACAGGATAGATCACGCCGTTGACCGGTACGGGATAGTCAATACGTTGAATGCTGTGATCATGGCAATGATGGAACTGGCGGACGAATATCTGGAAATGAAACAACAGGTAGAAAACGTGGATGGAAGGACTCTTCGGCTTATTAAAAAGTTCGAAGGTATAGAGAATTTAGATGTTCCCTGCGGTGTTCGTGATAGGCGGTAGGCTGTGAGCCAACACCTCAACACCGGGAGTTGTTCCCTGTTGTTGTGTGCATGCTCATGTATGTGAGAAGCCTGATGCAATATAACGACACCCACGTGATAACGAGGTTCAAGACATATCGTCTACACGGCATCTGCGGGGCTAATTTTAAGGGGTAATGCTTAAGGAAACAGGGGTTGACATAGATTACTTCAAGCTATCTTGGAGGGATTCAAATATAGATGTAAAACAGGTTTTTAGTTAATCCTCTTTCTTCCTTGTAATTGCACCCCCTTAATAATATTAAGATAGATTAGGGGGTTTCTTTGATTACGATCGTTGTAGCTGTTATAACATTTGTTGTAGCCCTCTTCATCGGATTCTTTCTTGCAAAACTAATTCATCAGAAAAAAGTAGGCGAGTACGATAAGATCGGGAAAAAGATCCTCGATGACGCCAAGAAAGAAGCTGACGTTCTTATGCGCGAGGCGGCTATCCAGGCCAAAGACATAGTCCTACAGGCCCGCAATGAGATCGAGCAGGAAGTGAAAGCCCGCAAAATCGAGATGCAGAATACGGAACGGAGACTCTCCCAGAAGGAACTGAACATAGACAAAAAGCTCGACACCCTTGAAAAGAAGGAAGAAGAGCTTTCCCGAAAGGATCGCGAGGTTTCCAATAAGAACAACCAGTTTGAGTCAAAGATCAAGGAGCAGGAAAATCTTCTGGCACGTTCCCGGGAAGAGCTTGAAAAGATATCAGGCATGACGTCCGAAGAGGCAAAGAGGATGCTCATTCAGGGTCTCGAGCAGGAAGCCCGCTTCGAGTCGCTGAAGATGATCAAGAAGATCGAGGAAGAAGCAAGGGAGAAGGCGGATAAAAAGGCGAAGGAGATAATCGCATTCGCCATCCAGCGGTATGCGGGTGAATATGTGGGAGAGGATACAGTCTCCGTCGTGCCGCTTCCCAACGAGGAAATGAAGGGACGGATCATAGGCAGGGAAGGGCGCAATATACGCGCGCTCGAAGCAGCCACCGGTGTTGACATCATTATTGACGACACACCCGAGGAGGTTATCCTGTCCTGTTTCAACCCGGTTCGAAGAGAAGTCGCGCGCATCGCGATCACAAAACTCATCAGTGACGGCAGAATACATCCCGCCAGGATCGAGGAGATAGTCTCCAAGGTTGCCGAAGAGATGGAAGAGAAGATAAAAGAGGCCGGTGAACAGGCGGTATTCGACCTTGGTGTCCACGGTGTCCACCCGGAACTGGTCAAGCTTCTCGGGCGTCTGAAATTCCGCAGCAGTTATGCCCAGAATATCTATCAGCATTCGTTGGAAGTCGCGTTCATCTGCGGTGCGATAGCCTCAGAGCTCAAGATAAGCGTGAAAGAAGCCAAAAGGGCAGGTCTTCTCCATGATATCGGCAAAGCAGTCGATCATGAGGTTGAAGGCTCGCATGCGACAATAGGCGCGGATCTTGCCAGAAAGTATGGTGAACCTGAAGAGATCATCCATGCGATCCTTGCCCACCATGAAGATGTCGAGGTAAAAAGCCTTCTCGACGTTATCGTGCAGGCGGCAGACGCACTGTCCGGAGCGAGGCCAGGGGCCCGCCGCGAAATGCTCGAAACGTACATCAAGCGGCTCCAGGAGCTTGAAAAGATCGCCAATTCATTTCAGGGTGTCGAAAAATCATATGCGATCCAGGCCGGCCGGGAAATACGCATTGTTGTGAACAGCGAGAGGATAAACGATGAGAGCCTCATCATGATGTCTAAGGACATTGCGAAGAAGATAGAGACTGACCTCAGCTATCCGGGTCAGATCAAGGTTGTCGTGATCAGGGAGACACGCTCGGTAGAATATGCCAAATGATAAATTTACAGTGCTTTTCCTCGGCGATGTCATCGGAAAGCCGGGGAGACGAGCGGTAGCTGAATACCTGCAAAAGACCCGAGCGGACTTCGTTGTCATCAATGGGGAGAATCTGGCGGGCGGTATAGGCATAACATCGCGCACAGCGACAGAGATGCTTGCCCTGGGGATAAATGCGATAACTACGGGCAATCATGTCTGGAAGAAGAAAGAAGTGGCGACATATCTCATGGAAGAGGAACGTGTTATCCGGCCGCTTAACTATCCCGGGGGTACACCCGGTTTCGGTTATACCATAGTAAAGAAAAACGATCTTTCCCTGTGCGTCGCGAATATAGAGGGACGGATCTTCATGAATTCCCTGGATTGTCCTTTTCGGGCAATGGAGGAGTTCCTCGAGGTTAAAAAGCCTCAGATGCCCGTCATAGTAGATTTCCACGCAGAGGCGACATCTGAAAAGATAGCGATGGGATGGTTTCTTGACGGCAAGGTAACTGCCCTTATGGGGACACATACCCATGTGCAGACATCGGATAACAGGGTGCTGCCAAAAGGGACCGGGTATATCACGGATGCAGGTATGACGGGACCCGCGGATTCGGTCATAGGCATGGATAAAAAAGGAGTTCTCGAGCGGTTCTATACACAGATGCCGCAGAAATTCGAAGTAGGCAAAGAGGATATCGAGGTTCAGGGGGTCTTGCTTACCATCGAGAGAAACGGAAACAAATGTCTCGATATCACGAGAATCAGAGAAAAAATAGCCTAGATAAGTTTCAAGCGCAATCAATAGACATAAGAAGTCGGAGTGATCATGGGTATTGAAGAACAGGTTGCGGTAATAAAGCGGGGAGCGGTCGACCTGATCAATGAAAAAGAGCTCAGGGACAAACTTGCCCGATCTCGGGCCCAAAAGAAACCCTTGCGGGTCAAGCTGGGTATGGACCCCACAGCTCCCGACCTTCACCTGGGACATACGGTTGTTCTGCAAAAGCTCAAACAGTTCCAGGAACTTGGACACATAGCCATTTTTCTTATCGGCGATTTTACCGGGATGATCGGCGACCCTACGGGGCGCAATGAGACGCGGCCCGCCTTGACGAAAGATGAGATAATGGCCAATGCCGAAACATATAAAAAGCAGGTCTTCAAGATCCTTGACCCTGACAGGACAGAGATCCGGTATAACAGTGAATGGTTTGAAAAGATGAGTGCCGCAGATATGGTCAGGCTGTGCGCGCAGTATACGATGGCGAGGATCATGGAGCGCGATGATTTCAGGAACCGCTTCCAGAATAATATGCCGATCAGCATTCATGAATTTCTTTATCCGCTCGTGCAGGGATATGACTCGGTTGCGCTCGAGGCGGACATAGAGCTTGGCGGACACGACCAGATATTCAACCTGTTTGTCGGACGTGATATCCAAAAGTCGTATGGTCAGGAATCCCAGGTGCTCGTGACCGTCCCTTTGCTCGAGGGAACCGATGGAATCAATAAAATGAGCAAAAGCTACGGCAATTACGTCGGTATCGATGAGGCCCCCGATGAAATGTTCGGCAAGCTTATGTCGATATCGGATGATCTCATGATCAAATATTACGAGCTTTTAAGCGATATCCCCCTTGATGGCCTCAATGCGTTAAAGGCGGGCATGGCAGATGGCACCGTTCACCCGAAACAGGTAAAGGTCGATTTTGCAAAGGAGATCATCACCCGTTTCCACGATAAAGCCGCGGCTGACTCAGCCCATGAAAACTTCGAAAAAATGTTCAGGGATAAAGGGATACCGGATGATATCGAAACGTGGTCCATGCGGAGCATACCTGATCGGGTCTCCATCCCGCACCTCTTGAAAGAAGCGGGTATGGTCCCAACGGCGTCCGAGGGCATGAGGATGCTCGAGCAGGGCGGCGTTTCATTCTCGGATGGGATCGGAGGCCAGTTTCAAAAGATATCCGCCAAGGAATTACCCAAATGTGACCTGGTTGGAAAGATCATCAAGGTCGGCAAACGAAAATTCAAAAAGCTGACATAAGATCTCAAGGTTTCGATGTTCGAAAAGAACATGCAAACAATCACGGAAGCTGGCGTTGATACAACGAAAGAATGGCCCGGATGTTCGGTTGTTCTTGACTTTAAGCGGTATTTGTAGTTAATTTTATCCCATTGTTCATGGCCTCCAACGAGACCGTGCTGTTTGAAATATTAAAATGAATTTACACTCCCCGGTAGCTCAATCGGCAGTAGCGACTGGCTGTTAACCAGTAGGTTGCAAGTTCGAGTCTTGCCCGGGGAGCTTTTTTTATCGTAAGGAGCAAGGAGCTAAGGCAAACACCTTACGAATGACAACTCAAGCCTTACGTTTCAGACCCCGGTTTTAAAGAGGTTTGTTTTCCCGGGCTATGGCCGGGAAATATGATGTTATCAATTTTTCCTTATGAAAGCGATATTCCCCCCGATATGCTAAAGGGGATCCCCGTTGTACGCAAAGACTATCTGCGTAACGGCAGGATCGATCATTGGCGGGGGCCTTTCCGCGAAGTGCAGTCTCCGCTTTTGGTCCGTAATATTACGGGCCTTTCTCAAAAACGTATCGGGTCCATTCCGTCTATGGACGAAGAAGCTTCCCTGAATATTTTGCGCGACGCCCGGAGGGCCTTCGATAACGGCAGGGGCGAATGGGTCGCCTTGTCGACCGGCGAAAGGGTCGAGCGTTTTGAGGCATTCCTTAAGGCAATGAAAAATACCAGGGAAGATATTGTCCGGCTGCTTCAATGGGAGATAGGAAAGACAGCGCGGGAATCGCAGAATGAATTTGACCGTTCAATCTCGTATGCCCGCTCCTGTCTGGAAAGAATAGCTGATTATAAGAAGGGACAAAGCAGCATTATCGAAAACAATGGCATTTCGGGAAGGCTTGAACGGACCCCGCGCGGGATAGTCCTTATAATGGGCCCGTTCAACTATCCGCTTTTTGAGACCATGACGGCCCTGGCGCCGGCAATGCTTTCGGGAAACACGGTCATAATCAAACCTCCCCGTCTTGGATGTCTTTTCTTCCAGTATA
>CAIQJW010000204.1 GCA_903872255.1 uncultured delta proteobacterium
TATGTTAAAAGGCAGCCGTCCAGTTCCCTGATAATCCCGGGACAAGCATCTAATCCGGAGAAGGAGACAATTGCTACCAGCTAACCCTGATGACATCACCCACGTTAAGGCCGCAGTTCTGCAGAGTACTGATAACAACGCACGAAAGTGTTTTGTAACATGTCAGGCATGATCCGATAATGATGAGCTTGCCTCCCCCGGCACCGCCTTTTGCCGCTTCATTTCCATTTGCCAGCCGTATAAGCCCCCTTATTATAAGGAAGGCCCCGATTACAGGTATGACGGGGGAAACCGTCGACTGGGCATTATTCAAAAAGTTTGTGATCATTTCAGTCATATGAGATTCCTTTTATAGGTATGTCGCTATTTATCATATAGCGGAAAATGGAGCATATACGGTGAAGGAACAAAAACATGTACCTACAGCTAAAGATGGAGGCGAAGCGCTTGCCATTGAAGTGGGGATCTTCAGGGGACTCAAGCTGTCTTCGACGGCCCTCATTATACTCCCGGCGGCGATGCTGGTGTTATCCATAATCATTGTGGCGGCATCGATCGTAATTGTTGCGGTGGGCAAGGGGAAGGACAAGATCGTGTTCATGGATGCAACGGGCAGGCCGTCATTGATCCGGGCGGATGATCCGGACAAGATATACTGGCCGGAACTTGAGATCTTCTGCAAAGATGCCGTAAAGGATATCCTGGCATGGACATACGTCGAAGTGAAATCAAAGGATGATCTTTCCAACCGGATGGCCCGTATGTCGCGCCACTTCGATCCTGCATCATTCAAGGCATTTTACGAGCCATATCGGGATAATTACCTCAAATCACTGGCAGACCAGAAACTGGTTGTGACCGCTGAATGGCACAATCTTAAGGATGCAAAAATACACGGCAAGGAAGCTGCTTTACTTGTTGCCGTTCGGCTTAATGCGGTGCGCGTCGTTGGTGAAGAGGTTGCCAATGCGGATATCAAGACAAAGGTTTATGAGATAAAGCTATATAAAGGAGTACGTAATGTGGAAAACCCTTTTGGCCTTTACATTGTTCGTTTTTCTGAACCCGTTGGCGGCTGATGCTGCACCGGAGAAGTCATCCGGGACGGAGAAACACGAAGAGCAAAGGCGTGCGGTGGAAGACCAGATAATTGTCCCGCCGTTTGACCTTCCCGAAAAGGATGTTGTCGAAATGAAGGATAAGGTACAGCGACTGAAACCGATCATCGAAAAAGACCAGGAATTATTACGGATGAAGATTGTGGACATGGATGAAGTACCGGGAATAGTACCAAAGCTGCGTCTTGCGTATGGATATGGCAGCGTCTTGAACCTTCCCTTTTCCTTTTCGGCAGACGATGTAGCGATTGGAGCCCGGGAAAAATTCAATATTGAGATCAAGGACGGCTCACTTGTTATCTTTCCCGTAAAAGAATTTAAAACTACGAACCTTATTATCTTCGAGAAGAAGTCTGAAGGGTCTGCGCCGCATCATTATCTCCTCGTGGAGGATGGAACATCCGGGGAGGCCGATCTCACGGTAAATATAAAGCGCCGTGATATTTATGATCTCAAGTCCGCTACAGATGCAATGGTGCGCACGATCACGACCCTGCAACTGCCCGAAAAGGGTTCAGTAGAAGACTTGCTTCTTATGGGGCGCTCACCTTCATTGACCAGGCTCGATACGTACCCTTTTACTCGTATGATGAGCCTCGTAAAACCCGAACTGTATGTATTTATGATAGCCGGCAAGGTAATGCCTGTCGGCAACGCCGAGTTCTGGCTCGATCTCGGGAATGGTACAAGCATAATTGCGTCACGTCAACGTGAGGTGACCGTCCGGAGAATACTTGATGGAAAGACTTTTAAATATGTTCAGTAAATATGGCATTCTTGTTTTATTTACCACTCTCATTCTTGGTATCGTGCAGCCGGCCAGTGCCGAGAAAAAGGACGACCAGGCCACGACGTCTCCGGCTGCGACAATATCAACGATCACAAAGGCACTTGCGCGGCAGGTCGCTTTTGTAAAAACACTTTCGGTTGAATACCCCTGCCAGTTTGAGCAGGAAATGCCCAATGAAAAAGAGAGGAGCAACAGAGAAAAAGGAAAAATGAGGCCCGAATGAAGATATTGAGTCCGTGTTGTTCAGTGATTGTTGCTATGCTGATACCGATATTGATCGTTGGATGTTCTCCCGCGATCAGGCAAATATCTGATGATGCTATCGAAAAAGAGGCTGTCCTTATTGCCCGAGATGAAGGAAGACAAGAAGGCAGACGGGAAGGCGTAAACCTATGCAGGCTGGAAATGGACGAACAACTACGGGATTTCGTCCGAAAATACCGGGACCAGCTGCTCTACCTTGAATTAGTAAAAGGGGGGGCAATACTCCCTGCCGAGGTCCGGTTGATCTATAATCAGGCGAAGATAAGCCGTGATGGAAGCAGTTACTCGGCACCAAACCTGACATGGAGGATTGTTTCACCTCCCCAATTTATCAGCGATGACTCGCAGGGTGACTGGTTAAAAAAGGACAGAGCAAATTTCTGTTATTTTCTGGTCGAATCTTTCGCAACGGAGGCCGAGGCTTTTCTCTTTCTCGGCAATACGAAAAAACCTGATGACGTGTTCCTGACTACAGCACCTCATGGAGATGGCGGAAGATGGGCGGTCCTTGCTAAAGCCTTCAAACCAAATTGCGATGCCGCTATGTCTTTTTATAACAAACTTGGCCGGCAGCCGATCAGGATCGATTAGAACCAAGATGCTGATACGATATTTACCAGGCAAATACGATGAAAAGATACCGGTTCCGGTGCAGAAGAAAATCATTTCGTATAAACGTGAAGAAGATAATAAAGCAAAGTTTATTTTCGAAACGACGGATGGCAGGCCGCAGCAGGTGAAGCTTGAAGACTGCGCGCCATTGATGTCGGGTGAAAACAAGGTAAGATCGTGGCTGAAAATGGGAGGCCTTTTTGCGCTTCTCGTCGCCTTTTGTGCCGGCAGCTGCAATATGTTATTCCGGGTCTATACCGAAGGCTATGCAAATTCAGGTGTTCTCGTTATCGTCCAGCTTATGATAAGCCTCGCTCTTCTGGTTTATTTGACCTGGGTCTTCAAGGTTACAATCGAACGATATCTTTATGGCGGATTAATATTTGGCCTGGGAGAAATCTATTTCCAGTCCGAGAATGAAAAGACTTTTTTTCACGACATAATAAATGAAAGGGGAAGAAAGAATGATTGAAAAAACGAAATTATCGAAGATAGGACAAAACAGCCGCTTCCTTCGGTTTGTTGTCGCATCTTTCACCTTATTCTGGGTATCAGCAAAAAATACACAGGCTGATTCATTCAGTGTAACATGGGGCGAGGGATCAAATACTGCTGAATCGTTCTTGACGAGCCTTTCGACGATGATAATGAACGGACTTCTGGCAATCTCCTTTTGCGCGGGGACGGGCCTTATTATTTGGGGATTTGTTTCGATGGCAAACAGGGACAGCAACCCTCAGGGCGCTCAGGGTGCATGGAAAAAGGTCGCATTCGGGGGATGTCTCGTATCCCTGTCATTCATCCTTGGCATCGTCAAAGCCACAATGAAGAGCGCGGCGGGATCGTGAGTCTGGAAAAGAGGCAAAACTATCAGAGCATAAATAGCTCCATTCTTGTCCCGAAGCTTAATGTGACGATGGAAGATCTGGTCATCGCCATCTGCCCCGCAATGCTTGGAAATGGCACTTCGGGACTTTGCTCGTATGTATCGGAGATAATGGGGATATTTATTGGCGTTGTCGGGGTATCAGGTTCGATTGCCCTGCTTATCTTCGCTCAGAAAAAACGAAAAGAAGAGATCAAACAGCGCGGATATTGCCGTTCCAGTATTTTAAGGAGATACCTGACCTATATCATGGGAACGGATTGGCTGCGTTGCAGATGACGGCACTTTCCCCCGGCCCGGCCTGCTGATGGACAACTTTTTAGATCAAATAACTGACGAGGCGATCCGGGAAAATGCCTCCGATATTTACATACAGTCTGAAAGCCCGGCATTTTTGAGAACACATGGACATATGACCCGGGCAAATGTCCGGCCCCCGGAAGGGTATGAACTGGACGATGCGATAGAGCGGATACTGAAGATCTCGGGAGCAAAAGCCCAGCTTTACGACAGGGAAGAAAAAGACCTCTCGTACACAAAGCAAATAGGAAACGGGCGGGGAAAAAGGACCTTCCGGTTTCGTGTTAATGTGTGTCTTTCAAAAAAAGGCGTGGCGATTGTCATGAGGCGCCTCAGATCGGTGGAGCCTGATCCGGTCAACCTCGGCATACCGGATGAGCTCACGAGGCTTATTCTGGACAGTTCCGCAGGGGGTATAATATTCATTGCCGGGCCGACAGGGAGCGGGAAGTCAACGACGCTTGCATCGATAATTGCATTTCTCCTTAAATCCAGAGCTCTCAATTGTATTACGATCGAGGATCCTATCGAATACGATATACCGGATGGGATAGGAAACATTATTGAGCGCGAGGTAGGGACAACGACATTGTCTTTCGAGACAGCCCTCCGGGCGGCAATGCGTCAGAGGCCGGATATAATCCTCGTAGGAGAAGTCCGGGACCCAGAGACATCACTCGCAGCAATTCAGGCAGCGAAAACAGGCCATCTTGTCTTTACGACCATCCATGCTCTCATGGCAACCCAGGTTCCATCACGAATAGCGTCTATGTTCCCGATAGAAAAGCAATCATGGATAATCCAGGAACTTGCAGATGTCCTATTGGCCGTCATGGTACAGGTTCTTGTGCCCTCCGGGAGGCTTGGTCCGGGAAAAGGAGAATTAATTCTTGCCACCGAGTTTCTTGATACAAAGGAGGCATTTACACGCGAACTTCTTCTTAAGGGACAATACGATCGGCTTCGCACTGAGCAAAGGAGTAGAAAGATAGGCTGGACCCTCAATCAGAGCCTGAAAAAACTGGTTATTGCGAATAGTGTGGATGAACTTGATGCCAGACGGGTCACGAACGATCTTGCACGGTTCATGAATGAATAACATAAATGTAAAGTGATAAATTTTAATTGTTTCTGCCAGGAAGTAATATTCCTATCCGGCGAAGATTCAAGCATCCCATGCTATTAAATATTCTGGAGGGGAAAATCATGAAGGAACAATTGCGGAAATATATTGGGACAAAAACGGGAAAGATCTTTTGTCTATTTCTGGTCTTTTCCATTTTTGCGACGAGCGCTTTTGGGATGGCTGTTACGGTCACCAATTACCAGATGCTTATGCAGATGATCCAGAAAATGGTTACCCAGGTAATAACTGAAAAAATACAGTCGGTATGGAACGACGAAGTACGGATAAAACTCGAGGCAGGGAAACTCAACACGAAAGGGGTTACCTTTATCAACTATGACATGTCATCTTCTATAAAGAACATGATATCGGATTACATGATAAACAGCACCGGGGCATTTTCGACAGCCAGCGGTAAGTATTATAACGAAATGGCGAAATCCAAAGCGCAGCTCAGTTTACCTCTGGCAGGTTCTGATTTCTCACTGTTTCAAAAAAAGGCCAGGGAAGTATCAATCCTCATCGCCGGAGCCCCGGGCGGAGGTACTGCCAAAATGAAGCATTTTTCAACTGCAGATTTCGCCGCCCTCAAGCTTCGGGACGTCTTCAATCAGGCGTCTGTTGCGGCGTATGAAAGGGCTGCCCAGGGAACGTATGTTGCCGAAAAGTTTCGCAGTGAATTATCCGGTTTCAGTCCTTCTGCAGTAGATTCAGGAAAATCCGACCAGGCCGTGAAAGACCTCGCCAAGCTGACATACTACAACGCTATGCTCCAGTCGGAGATACTTGCAGTTATGTCGCAGGGCGAAATGCGCCATGCCCTGGAGGGAAAATAAGAATGAAAATGAAGTCCGACACACAACCGAAACTCGTTCCGGCGATTGTCTCGATATTCTTATTTTTTAATTTCATGCAGATTGCCTATGCAGTTGAGCCATGCCCCGCAGTCGCGGAATTAACGCTCGCACAGAAAGCCGCCCAATGGGTAACAGCTTTTCAGACACCTTATTGTGATTATCTCACGGATCTCAGCGCATCTATACTTCAGAAAAAAGTAGATCCAGGTGTTCTTCATCAGGCCTTAAATGTATCTAAGATATTCAAGGTATCGGGCCTGATCGGCGAGTCCGATGGGTCAGCCGCCCTGTCGCGGCTGTCCATGAGTATAAGGCTAAAAAATCCGACGGCGGGTGAAATGGCTACTGCCAAGCGGCGCGTATTGAGGGCAGGCACCGCAGTAACTGCATATGCGGCGGGCAAAAAAGCCTTTGAGATGGCCAACCAGGTCGATTCTGCTCTTTCAGGGTTCGCGCCGACATCATTTGATTTTGCATCCAAACAACAGATTCAGAAAGATGCAGCGAAACTTGCCCACTTAAGGGGATTGATACAGTCCCAGGAACTCAGACTGGGTTCGCTCACCAAAATGCTGGATTCGCTGGGCGAGGAGAAATAGAACAATGATTCCATTTGGAACGAAAAAATGGTCATTTGCCTGTGCAGCTCTCCTAATAAGTGCGTTATTTTTTGCGTTCCTCGGCCCGATCATCCGCAGGGCTGATTGTGCTATATATTGTTCGCCGGTGATCGCGGTGACGAACTATCAGCAATTTTCCGAATTATTAAAAAATATTACGAAGAATTTCATGATTGCGCAATTGAAAGCTAATCTGTCGCAGAAACTCAGTTTCTCCTATAAGCCCGGCAATTTCATAAGTTTTGCCAATGAAAGCCTTGTGGGTGCAACGAATTTTCCACACATGATCAGCAGTATTGTTGATCAAGGGTTGAGATCTCAAACCGATTTTGTAAATTCCGAAATGAACGTTGGGAGCTTCACCAATACAATCAATAATGCGGCTTTAGCCATTCTCAATGATGAATTAAAACGGCACGGGATAGACAAGAAAGAAATTGCGCCAGTTCTCACAAATTATCAAAGGGCCCTTAACTCCGAGAGCATTGTCGGCACTTATTCCAGCCAGGTCAACGAATACCAGTCCATGGTATCTCAGTTTCTGCCGGTCGCATCGAATTTAATGACCCAGACGACAGGCTTATCCGGGAAAACGGATGTAGCGTCATCCATGAGACTTCCTCAAAAAGACATAATTATGAATACCCGGGAAACACTTGGCGAATGTGCGGCGCATACCCGTGATGGCCTGAAAATTCTCGGCAATATTGCAAACCTAACAATAGGTGATACGGTTAATGTTAATTTCACGGCGGCAAATGGCAGTTATCTCAAAGTAAGACTCGGGAAAATAGGATCCGGCATTGGTGGCAAGGCGGCCCTGACGGATGAAGATATAGAACGGATAATTACCAAGGTAAATAGTGCGGCCGTGCAGACCGTGCCGCAATATATAACAAGATCAATGAATTCGCTTGTAAGTATATCCTCAGCGACAACGGCAGAGGTCGGAACGACAATGAAAGCGAAGGTGCAATCCGCCCTTAACGCCATAAATAACGCAGCAGTCGCGGAGAAAGAGAAGGAAAACGTTACAAAGAGTCTTTACTCCGCGATGGAAAAAGATGTAATGGGGCTTGTCGGCGATGCCCGCAATTACGAAACATATGCCCGCCAGAAAAACACGGGATCTATTATTGATAATAACAACATGAAACAAATTATGGTTCTCTCTGCAAAGCGGGAATCTTCGGCAAACCTCAAAAGACTGGCAATAAAACATTATATTACTGCCCGCACGTCATTGGAGATAGCTGCCAGTATCAAAACGCAGCTGAATAAATTTGATCCTGCGGCCATAGACAAGGGATACGAAGACCAGGCGTGGAAAGATATCGCACGTTTTCAATATTATCTTGTTCACCTTGAAAATCAGCAGCTTAAATTGATGGCGATCCGGGCAATGGCGCAGGCGGCTGATATTGATGACACGAATGTCTTGAACTATGTCGAGACCAGTGGACTGCCTGCAGATTGAGGGGTACGGCAATGATACAGAGATCATCTCCATTCTACAGGCGGATACCGATCAATATGGTCGGCGAGAAGCACCTCATTCTCGACAAATTCGAAAAAGCACGCGGTCTGGAAATAATACAGGCCGGGGCCGACGGAATTGATAGGTCTGTCCTGGAAATAGAAGTCAACAGATGTGCAGAATTTCTGAAGAACATTACTGCGCAGAACGTATTCATCCAGTTCACCACGTATTTTAACCGTGATCTCCGCCCTCTGCTTGACAGGTATATGTCATTGAATGCAGATCCCGTCCTGCAGTCTATGGCAAACGAAAACATGAAGGAATTTACGAATGGCGGGATAATAGACACATCCCTGTATTGCACGATAATAATGCCGCTGAATGCCGAGGCGTCCATTGAGGGCAAAAAAAAGAAACGATCCGGGCTGAATGATTTTTTGGAGCGTGACAGAAAGCTGGACGAAGCTATCGTTATGCTCAAAGATACGCTAATACCGCTTGGCTATGAGATAAAAGATCTTTCCGGAGATGGGATGATGCAGAACATATCGATGATCGTCAATCCGGATAATCCTCCACCCTTTATGGGGCTTTCAGAATGCGGTGCACTGCTCCCCTTAAGGAAAAGAATATTCAACACCGATTTTTATTCGAAAGATTTTTATCTGACAAATGGCAGGTACTATTTTGCCACACTGGTGATGGACACCATACCTAATGTAATCCCCGTAGGGTGCGGCTCAACAATGTTACAGAATATTGATTTCCCTCTTGTGATGAACACTACGATCCTGTGCGAGGATGCTGCAAGAATAGCGAAAGATTTGTCCAGAATGCGAATGATGGCAAATGTATTCAGCGGGAAAAAGACATCGGCTGCGCTTGAAAACAAGGAAAAGATCGCCTCAATAGATAACATGCTCCAGGACCGCGCGCATGAAGGATGGAAGATCGTCAAATGTTTTAACAGTTACCTTATATGGGATGTAAACATTGAAGCCTTACAGGAAAAAATACAGGCACTGCGCCTCTGTGTTTCGAAGGCGGTCGATGGGGCGGGGGTGTTTGCGGAGTGGATGAGGAAAGAAAGCGCCTTCGTTGCTTCATTACCCGGATGCGCTACGAGGCATTACGATCCCCATATCATTTTTGGCCATGACATTTTAAAATTCGTTCCGCTTAGGGGCATGTACCGGGGTGACCGGGCCCAGCCGGCCATTCTTTTGCGAAATCGATATGGCGGTGTGACTGCGTTTAATCCATTTAGTGCACGGCAGAACAGATGGGCAGGGCTTGTGATCGGGCCTACGGGTAGTGGTAAATCCGTTCTGACAAACGGCATCATCGCAGGAGCAATGGCGTATGACCCTGTTGTTGTCATCATCGACATGTCGAAAGCATCTTCATATGAACCCATCGTTTCCAATTTTGGCGGAAGTTTTATACCGATTACATTCAGTGATAGTGATAATCGGGTGAATATGTTCGATCTCAGGGTCGGGTTTGAGCAGCCGGTAGGTTCAAAAATAATGTCTCTAAATGCTATTTTTACGGCGATGCTAAGTGAAAATGACCGCAATATTTCGAAAGAGACACTTTCTATCATGGAGAGGGCCGTAAAAAGAATGTATGACACTCTCTTTAAGGAGGAACCACGGTTTGTCCGCACAATAAAATTATCAAATGAGGCGCAGGAGCAGGTTTTAAGCGGGTCCCCTTCATTTGAGACCTATCTTGAGTATCGCAATTATTATATTAAGAAATTTGTATCGACCTTAGATAAAAAGGACTTTCGTCTTGCCGAAATGGCGCAATGCCTTGCCACCCCGACCCTTAACGATTTTATGCGGGTCCTGGCATCTGATCCCGCTATAAACACAAACTCCAGAGACCGGCAAATAGCAGAAGATATGAGGAGGGTATTGAATCTTTATGCGCAGGGCGAACAGGCTGCATTACTGAACGGAGTAACCAACTTTTATGTTGAGAGAGATATCTTCTGCATCCATATGGGCCTGGTCAGTGAACGCAAGGAAATATTGGCATTACTGTTGCTCCTTTATCGTGATTTCGCCTATCGAAAGGCGGTCTATTTACCAAGCGAAATGCCTCCTTTTCTTAGTACCGCGTCTATTGACTGGATGCTTGCCGCACAGAAAAGACCGAAACTATTTGTTTATGATGAGTTTCATAATTTGAAGAATAACGAACCAATTCTGGATGTCCTCGATAAAGATGCCCGGCAGCAAAGAACTCTCGGGCTTGCGACGTATCTCGTTACCCAGGATATTCTAGATGTAGCTGAAAAAGGAAAGCATTTCATATCGGCTGCTTCCAATAAATATTTTACCCGGCATATATCGCCGGAAAACCCGACAATGGAAGGCATAGATAACGTCGTACGGATACTGGGCCTCGGACGCGAGGAACGCGAGCTGCTTCTCTCGCTGAAGTTCCACCCCGGCAAGTATGCGGAGATCCTCGCACTCAACGAAGACCTCGGGAAAGGCATTATCGTAAATGTCCAGACCCCGAGCAGCAGATGGCGGTATACAACGCATAAGGATGAACGATATTTAAGGGAATCTGTAGCATCGACGTTGAAAGAACGTGGCGTTCCGCCCAGACGGGCACAATCTGTGACCATAGAGGTTCTTGCGGACATGTTTCCCGCGGGAAGCATAGGGCAGTCTGTTAATGTTAGTACGGTTATGCAGAAAATAGAATCAGACGGCTATTTATATTAAAAATGAAGGAAAACCTCATGAAATTTTCTCAACTATTACCGGCAGCCATGATCTTTGGACTATTCATATCCCTCATATTAATACCGTGCGCCGGTGCGCAGCAGAAACCAGAAATTCCCGAAGCCGTGATAGATGGGATCGGTGAATTTCTCAGGGGGATCAATATACTTGCCGGCGGCACCAAGGCTCTACCATCAGGCGACCCGTTTCTTGAAAAGGTTAGGACTCGCTATGAGATTCCCGAAAGGATCCCGATCCTTTCTCCACACGGAGGGAATTCCATAATTGTATTTATCTTCGACGGCGAGCAGCTTCCTGTAGCGAAAAGCATATGGAGCCAAATATCACCGAATGACTACAAATACCTTCAGACCCACCACAACCTGAAGCGTGTATATTGTCTCCATGAAAAAGAACCTGTGGATCTTGGTGATAATATTATTGCTGTCAGGCCCGGCAACATACGAGAAATGCTGGTCTACTTTAATGATAAAAAAGGCACTATAGATTCAGCGAGAATACATACGGGGAACTCGGTGGCATTCATGCATTCCCGATATATTGTGAGACCTGCTCGAGTGGAATTTTAGGAAATGAGAAAACTTTCCAAACCAGCAATTATAATTACTATCGGAGTGATAGCCGCAGCGTTGCTCATGTCTGTCGCGATCGGAGTACTGATGAAGAATTCAAAAACAACTCGTATTTCACAGCTCGACATTAATAAGAAACAAGCCGCCAAAAAAAATACTGGTCCGGTTGAACGGAATGAAAATGATCCATTGGTGATAGATGACAGAAAAAAAGACGAAAGCACGATCGGCAACGCTATTAAGAAAGAACAGCAAATGCTTAAGGAAAGTGAGAAAGGTGGGTACGTTGGAGGAGTTGGGCCGTCAAAGAAGAAAAAGAGTGATCCGGACCTTGGCGGCATGATCGTCCCCGAGTCAGAAGAAGATATTATGTTTTCAGCGAAAAAACGCAAAGGCCAGCCAAATATCTACAACGACGCCAATTCTGATACTGACAAAGTTCTTGACGGAGATAATGAACAGATCCGGAAAAAAACGTGGGAATATATGTACCTTCGAAAAGTTTCGGGTGGTTTCCTCAACAATACTCAGTCAGTAGCCGCCAATATATCAGCAAATGAGGCCGCAAATATAAAGGCATCCGGGGGCGAAAAGAATTCCCCGTTGGCTGGCCAGGCACCAAGGGTACAATATTTCAGGCCATATCGTGCGGTTATTGACAGGACATTTACATCAGCAGATACGAAAGCAGTGTTTGTAGCTACGGGCAATGAAATTCCCCTCAAAGGCTGGAAGATCGTAGGAAAAGCAGGCCCAAACTTTGCCGACAACAGGTTTCATGTAGAGGTGTCGGGTGTCCTCAGCCTCGACAATATTCATTATGCGATGAAGGGGTACGCTGCATCAATCGATCAATCAGACGGCATTGTTTCAAAAGTAAGGCATGATGATATTGGCGGTACCATGACCAGCAGCATTCTTTCAGGAATGTCATCTTTTCTTGGCGCGTTGAGAAAAGACACGACAACCGTAGAAGTAACATCGGGTACTACTGTGACAGGCCAGACAAAGGATGACAACCGGTTGAGAGAAGCTGGCCTCGCTTCCGGCGATACGATGTTTCAGGGCATGGCAAAAAAAGCAGAAAGTTCCGCAAAAAAGACACCAACGCTTATCATGGAAAAAGGCGTTCCGGTACTCATCTATTTCACACCATAATTACAGGAACCATATATGAATTCAAGATCATTTGTCCTTAGTATCATTATCGGAATATTATTGATAGGCTGCGCAGGCAGTAAAAGGATGTTGGATGAGAATGGCCAGCTTCCCACGGTTTCCGATATGCTTAACCTACTGGATGACGGTGAGCCTGTCCGGCCCTACTCCAGGTACATTTACAGAATTATAGAAAAAAATAAAAGTCAGGCTGCAAGCGGAGTCATCTCAATGCCGCCCGTCATCAAACAAGATCTTCGGCTGGAAATGTCAGGATCGAAACTGAAGATCATCGCCGATGGATCATTCCTGCGTTCACACGATCTTAGGATCGGCGATTCAGAAGAAGTCCCGTTCGGTGGGGGATATTCTGCCGGGGGAAAGCTGGCGATAATACCGGAATTTCTCAGGCCTGTCGAAGTCGAGCCGCAGTGGTTCCCCGGGAACGCGGCTGTCAGTATCGACAGCAAATGCAATTTTCTGATAAAGCTGAAAAGCCCGCAGGGAACCGAGGTCCAGAAACTTGTAGAATTCATCGATGCAAGGACCGGACTGGACAGGGCACGCTGTGAAATTCTCGGCACGTTTCAGAATATTCCACAGCTAAGAAAGCTTGTGTTGGATCTCAGTAATCAGGGAAAATACGATGCCAGGCTGAGCTATGTGCTGCGTCTGAATTGGAGTGGTACATTCGCTCTTGTCAGGATAATACGGGAGGTGGATTTTGATATTCAGAAAATACCCGATCCGAAATGATCTAGTCAGGGAGTTAACCTATTACGTCTTTGGCGGATAAAATTCCTTGGGGATATGGATCAACATCTTCAGGCGGGTGCCTTTGCCGACTTTGGAGATAATGCGAAAGGTATCGGAAAATCTCTTTATATTGGACAGGCCGAGGCCGAGGAAATCTCGACAAAGAGATTGCAGAAGCTCTGAAGTCAAGCAAGAACCATGATGGATTTCCTTCAA
>CAIQJW010000205.1 GCA_903872255.1 uncultured delta proteobacterium
CGCTGTCTATATCGATCCCGGTGGTCTTGCAACAGTTTTCAGCAAAACAAAAAGCGTGGTTGCCGGTGCCGCATCCGACGTCGAGGACGGTTTGAGGCACCCGGCCGATCAGGTCCGAAAACATTTTAATAATAGCGTTCGTTTCGGCCCGGTAATCCTTTGTGGATGTGTACAGGCTGTCGTAATATTGATAGAAGAGGGGGCTATTCATGATAGAACTCTCTTATATGGCCGCAGATGCTTCGAATGTTCTCTTCCGATAGCATGGGATAGACGGGCAGGCACAGGCCGCGTTCATAGCCATATACCGAATTGACAAAATAGGTGCCTTTTTGTTTAGTAAATCTTTCGCTTTGAAAGCAGGGTTGTTTATGTAAAGGGTAAAAGAACGACCTTGTCTGTACAATGCGTTCATCGAGGTATTCCATGAGCTTTTTTGCGTCGGGTGCGAGGATGACAAACCTGAAGGGGACGTTGTTGGAGCCTTCTTCGACCACAGGGAAAGAAATCTCGTCGACATCTTCGAGCCCTTCCCTGTAGAGTCGGTATATTTCCAGTTTTCGCTCAATTATGGTCGGTAGTTTCTCCAGCTGCGCAAGGCCGATAGCGGCCTGCATGTCGGTGATGCGAAAATTGTATCCTATAGCCGGGTGAATAAAGGAACCCCGGTCGAGCCTGCCCTGGTTCCTCAGATAGAGGAGGCTTTCGTATATCGTGTCGTCATTGGTAACGACGTAGCCCCCTTCCCCGATGGTGATGGTCTTGTCGGCGAAAAATGAAAAGCAGCCCACATCGCCGAACGTTCCTGTATGTTTTCCTTCATAGGTAACGCCAACGCCCTGTGCGGCATCCTCTATCACTTTAAGGCCATTCCTGCCGGCAACATCCATGACCGCTCTCATGTTGGCAGACATACCGAAAAGATGCACCGGCATGATCGCCCCGGTCTTTTCTGTGATTAGATCCTGCACCTTTTCCATATCGATCTGGAAGTTCTCCCGGGTCACGTCGACAAATACGGGTTGCGCCCCCGTCAGGATGACGGCGTTGGCGGAACCGATGAAGGTGGAGTCGGGCACGATCACCTCATCGCCCGGGCCGATACCGAGCGCAAGAAGGCCGAGAAAGAGCGCCAGTGTACCGTTCGGGGCAAATACCCCGTATTTGCAGCCAATCATGGCATTTAGCCTGCTGCTGAATTCCTTGCAGAATGGACCTTCGGTGAGCCAGTTGTTTTGAAGGACCTTCGTTACGTTCTGTATTTCTTCGCTGCCAATCCAGGGAAATACTTGCGGTATTTTGTTCACAGTGTTTTCCTATATCGTCCTGTACGTCAGAAAGGGCCTGTAAAAACTATAGAGCTTGACCATCTCCTTGATGCCTTCATCGAGCGTTCTTTCAACGCGATATCCGAGGGCTTTGATCTTGTCGAAAGAGACCTCGAAGTTCCTTGCATCGAAGTCGTCAAGGGAGGAATCAATAATACTGCAACCCGTTTCCCTGCTGATAGCCTCTGCGATTTCCTGTTTTGTGAAGTTCAGGTTATTATCACCCACATTGAAAATGTTGCCTTTCATGGAGGGATAGTGATCGAGGACGAAGAGGTATGCCTGAATTGCGTCACGGATGTGGATGAATGTCCTTTTTGATGTGTTCTCAAAGAGTACGATACATCTGTCATTGACGGCTTTGTAAGTGAAGTCGTTAACGAGCAGGTCGGTCCGCATCTTAGGACTCACACCGAAGATAGTTGCAAAACGCAGTGCAACGCTGTGCTCACGGAGCATCATGAATTTTTCCGCTTCATACTTTGTGATCCCGTAAAGGCTTACGGGTTTGATGAGCGTATCCTCAGTGCAGAGGTTGCCCGATTTTCCATAGAATGAGGTCGTCGACGCGTAAATGACCATTTGTTCCCTGCCAAGCATAGTACACATTCTCTTGGTTGCTTCAACATTGATGAGTTGGGCTGAGTGGGGATTTGCCTCGCATGCCGGATAACCGCTTATGCCGGCCAGGTGGTAAATAATGTCGTGTTCTTTAAGGTCCGATTCCTCTACATTCCTGATATCTTTTTTCAGGACGTTCAGATTCGGGTATTGCGTTAGGAATAGTACG
Source organism: uncultured delta proteobacterium (assembly GCA_903872255.1). GTDB lineage: Bacteria > Desulfobacterota > Syntrophorhabdia > Syntrophorhabdales > Syntrophorhabdaceae > Delta-02. The sequence goes on from CAIQJW010000205.1 coordinate 2,119, forward strand.
GGCTCATAGCCGTACATGAAGTTATCCATAATGGTTACGTTGTGACCGAGTTTGAGCAGTTCATGGGAAAGAATAACGCCTTTATACCCTGCACCTCCTGTAACAAGAATATTCATTGTAACCTCCTCATGCTTTTCTGATTATCCATTTTGTTCCTGCGATGTCGAGATGCAGGTTATGTTCTTTCACAAATCTGGTGACGGCATTTTTTATCCCTTCGCCTCCCGAGTGCCAGTCGTCTCCAGTCAAAAAACCTTTAGGTCTGACAATTGGCCAGTAGTCCAGGACATCTTTGTAGACGTCCTCTTCTTCGTGGCTGCCGTCAATATAAATGAAGTCTGCCAGAATGCTATGGTGTTTTAGCCACTTGGCCCCGATGCTGCTTGTATTAGGGAAGGGGACTATATAATTCTGGAGGCCTCTGTGCGAGACGTTTGCAAGGAATTGGGTATATAGGCGCGGGTAGCCGTTTACATAGTATTTCCGTAAACCCCATATGGGATCGTTATATTCGATCATGTTATTGATGGTGCCGAGCCATGTATCGATACAGATGACGACACCGTCGATGTTCCGCTCTTTCAGGTGAGATCCGAAGTACACAGCTGAAGCACCCTTCCAACTCCCCACCTCAACTATGAGGTGAACATCGATCTCTTCCAGATATTTGTCAAAGACACGGTCTCCACCTCCACCGGAAATATCTTGTGGAACAGCATTAAAGTTGAAGTTGTCATAGGGGTTGTCAAAAGGCATCAATTCGAGGAGTTTTTTAAAATTTGAATACCCATGGGGTGCTTGCATCGGTCTGTCCTTCGATGGAAAGATTGTTGTGAGAGGGGCCATAGCCATGGCCTTTCCCTGGACGAGATCGGTGTATTCCCGGGCAATCGTGAGCATGTGAGCGTCCGATGGATATTCCTGGATGAGGTCCCGAATTACTATTGTAGCGTCTGGTGTGAGGCCGAGACGGTGGGCTGTCAGCAACAGGTTTCGCAGTGCCTGATAGTTCAGGTGATCCAGGCTGACGGCTTTGCCGAAACATTCCAGTGCTTTTTGATCGTTGCCTTTATTGAGAAATTCCAAGCCTTCTCTTTCGAACTGTTTTGATTTGTTCATAGGGTGAGATCCTTGTAGGTCATGGTCCTCTTAGTGAAAACAAGCAATAGTTATGCCAGAGTACCTATGCGATCACCCCGGATTTTATTAAGCGTAGTTATATTGAAGGCTTGCCAAAAAATGTTTAATCCGTAATTTTGAGAAATGTTGTCAAGTAATTGACGAAGATGATTGTAAAAGCGAATATTTATTCGACATACCGATATACAACCTTGTTTCTAGCACAGATAAGTTCGATATCTGCAAGCATTCGTGAATTGCCCGTTGCCGATAAGGGCATTGGGCTAGGAAGTGTCAATATTGAATCGATAGATGCGAAGACTGAGGCAGTTGCAGCGCCGGCGATAGAAAAGGAGATTACAGGACGGCCCTACAGTTAATGAAGTGCTGGTTATTGAGAGGCTCGAGGCGGAGCGGCCAAAATTATTTGTTGAGATCGGTCTTTATGCCCAGGCTACAAAAGCCATGAAATCATAGACTTCCAAATGTCTCATACCGCCATCCGGCCTTTTTTAACAAAAAAGGATTAAAAACATCTTAAGCCATTGAAATCTGCTCAAGCTCCTTTACGATTGATCTTCTGGCCACGGGGAAGAAAAGGTTCATTTGGAAAATTAATTTCTGGCGTATTCTGGAGTTGTCCTATTGACAGCACTTTATTGCCTTTTCGCATTATACGTCATTGAGTTAGAGCGCGCGGACGGACGCTATTTAATTGAAGGTCTGATGCGAATGCCTGTTGATGTGATTACGGCAAAGGAGTTTACGAGTTCGGGAGAATGTTGTTTTACAAAAGAAACGACTATTTCAGCTTTTTTGGCAGAAGTCAAACCTGCCAATCTTATGAGAATCACTCCTGTTGTTATACGTTTCAGACGAAACACCAGGTCTCCAAAGTCTTTATCCGACGTTAGCAGTAGAGCTCCCTCTTTATTTGCTAATTCAAGTACGATATCATCGGAAATACCAAGTTCCATTTCGGCAACGTAGCTGACATGGTATCCTTCTTCACGAAGGCGAACCACAATTTGTTTGTCAATGCCTTCATCGGCGAGGAAATTCATGCCGCTGACTCGGTCGGATAGACAACGTCACCGCGCAAGACCTTGGCGGCGAATGACAGCGCCGCCCGAATTCCTTCGTGAGTAAGGCCCGGATGGGATTCGAGTATCTGTTCGACGGTTTCACCGGCAGCAAGTTTTTCTACGACAAGCTCAACGGTTATACGTGATCCGGCAATAACAGGTTTGCCCATCATTATGCCCGGGTCTGAAATGATCATGTTCTTTTGCATTGTAATCCCTCCTTTTTATTATACACATTCGCGGGATCAGGTGCGGTTCATTGATCTGGAGTTTTATCTCACATCAAATTTTATACCAACCCATCATTATCTGCAAGCATTCGTGAATTGTTCTGGTGCTTTGTCGTATGGAATCGTCGTCTGAAAGGCCAACGGGAAGGGTGTCAATTTAAGTCATTTTCCGATTGGCCGATAATGTAAACGGAGTGATATGTAGGAGGGCTGTATCTTGAGAATAGAGTGCACGGGATTTCCCCTCGCTAAGTTGATGGGGAGTGATCCGCAGAAAAAGGCCCAGGCACGGGTACAGGTCGGTGTGGCTGAGGGTCCGGTCGACATGGGGTCCAGTTCGACAATCGGCGATAGGGCGGCTATGAGATATCTTCAGGCCGTCGACGGTATCACGTCGGACCTTCTGCGCATCGTTGACGATTATCCGCAAACGGGAACTGCCGGTGATGTTTCGGTTATCCCTGATCAATTGCCGCGTGAGAAGGCGGTCAATATTCCGAATATGTTCATCTATTACCCTCCTTCCGATTCAGGCGGGGAAAATGCCGTGCCAGGCCGAATGATCGTAGTGCAAGGGGGCCTGCCTTTGTCTGGTGACGGTTTGCCGGAATTGCAGGATGAACAGGCTGTGTCGGATCTCGTCAAAACGATTGTCCGGCAATTGTCCGTTGCCGATAAGGGCATCGGGTTAGAAAATGTCAATATTGAATCGATGCCGGCGCGCGACCGGTTCGTAATATTTACGGAAACGAAGGATGGGATGCCCGTAATTTCGGTTATCAGGCAGGACCCGTCCGGCCGTTCGGAAGTATTGGACCAAGACCAGATCCGGGATGAAGGAATATCGGATATCATAACGAAGCTAAATGCGGTTGTTATCGAGGGTCAGCCGGTGGATTCGCAGCAGCCGGAAGCGTTTATCCCGGGTGCCAAAGACGCGAAGGCTGAGGCGACTGCCATGCCGGCAGCGATCGATACGCCTGACACGCCTGAGACGCGCGTGCCGTTTAACCTTACCGAAACAGCCAGAGCAATATTATCGTCAGTTTTTTCCGGAGGCAAGGAAGAGGGCATTGTAAAAAACGCGGAGAACCGGGAAACCGTGACGCTAAATGAAGCGGCCGCGTCAGCACTTCCGAATAATGCGGCATCCGATACCATTCCCGGTATGATCGTCCGGTACATCGCTCAATCATCGTTTCCTTCGGGCATACCCGATAAGGCTGACCCGGGTGCCAGCATTATAGATAAGCTCATGTCCCTTGAAAAACTGCTGGAGGATGTTCCCGGGTTCGCCGCTCAGGTCGACGGTTTGCCGGAAGAGGATGCCGTGGCCCTGGAGGCAGTCCGTGCATCAATTAAAGAAAGGGTGCCGGTCATGGTTCGCGATGCGCTGCAGGCAGCCGGGCGGAATGCCCAGTCTGCGTATCCCGATAATAATGCGGGCCCTTTTGGTATAAATATTGATGGAAAAGGCCTGCTCAAGATTGACGGGGCAACTCTTGCCGAATCTCTCTCCGGGAACAAGGATGAAACAATACAGTATATCCGTGATTTCGGGAACTCATTTCAGGATAAGATCAGATATGATTTCAACCCGTTCGCAGGGTTATATACGGGCGGCGAAAGCAAGGCCAATATTATCGAACCTGGTAAAAAGGGGGGAGCTCCCGATGACGATAAACAGAAAACCGAATTTGAAAAGCGTCTCAATGAAGTGCAGATGCTTTTGAAGAGCTCATATGAACTGAAGGACCTGTTTATGCAAAGCAAATCGTATGATCGGCCGGAGCCTTTCGATGAAACGGATCGATGAGCGGGATATACAGCATTTCCGGGAATTAACGCAAGCCGCCCTCTGTGAACTTGATAAGGCCTTATTCATCGAGCGATTGCTCCGGCGGGAAAAAATGTCTGCCAGGATCGCGGAGTTCATGCCGGCGATCGAAAAAGAGGCCGTGGAGCGGCTCTATGTTGATGAAACGCTGATCATTGAGAGGCTCGAGGCGGAACGATCGAAATTATTCGTCGAGATCGATGCTTATGCGCAAAGCAAAAAGGCCCTGAGATCATACACTGCAAAATTTCCCATCCCACCGGTAAAACCATTTTTTAATAAAAAAGATTAAAAAATACTTAAGTCAATTTCCCTTTGTTCGATAACCTATACGAGGAGTAGAACATGACGATCTCAGATTACCAGATAAGCAGCGTAATCAAGACTTACATGAAGAATATGAAAGTCAGGATGAACCGGCCTGGTAACGAACGGGAAGTTGAGAACCGCGAGGACGAAGTGAGCATATCCCGGGAAGGTATGAAGAAAATGATGTATGACCGCATCGGCGAACATGTCACGGAAAAACTGAAGAGACATGATGAAAGATGATGAAGCCTTCCGGATCCTCGTTGTCGACGACAATAAGGAGCTCAGAGAAATCCTCGAAGAGTTCCTTAAAGCGGACGGTCATTATGTAGAAGGGTCCCCTAACGGCCGGGATGCCCTCGAAAGGCACCAGGAATCTCCATTTGACCTGATCATCACCGACCTTAACATGCCTGAAATCTCAGGCATGGAACTGATCAAAATGATCCGAAAAGAGAACCAGGATACGGAGTTTGTCATCATTACAGGATATGCC
>CAIQJW010000206.1 GCA_903872255.1 uncultured delta proteobacterium
CTCACCACTTTTACTCTACAGTGTAAAGGGAAATGGGATGATCGATCCCCTTGACAGTGAACTGCCCGACGCTCTTCCAGGGTATGTCTTCACCTGCCGCTGCCCGTGCATCATCGCTCACGAGAAGGGAAGCGCCTACCTCTTTGGTGAGGCCTTCTATGCGCGACGCAATGTTGACGTGTTCGCCGATGATCGTGAAATCCATTTTCTGCTGAGAGCCTATATTCCCGAGGATAACCTCTCCGTAATGTATACCGATCCCGATCCCGACCTCCCAATCTCCGAGGAATTTCTCAAACCTTTTCTCCCGGTTGAGGCGTCCGGTCTCGCTTATTACTTCACGGCCGGCAGTGATTGCATCCCCCACCGGGTTCTGCCCTGTCATAAAAAAAGCCAGTATACCGTCACCGGTGAATTTATTGACAAAACCGGCGTTCCTCTGGATGATCCCTGTCAGTTCGCCAAAGAAGAAATTAAGGAACTGTACCATTTCATGCGCGGACCTTGTGGTGGAAAGCCGCGTAAAATTGCGGATGTCCAGGAAAACAATACATATCCTGCGGGCATCTCCGGCCAAAAGCGCCTCACTGTCCATTTCGACAAGCTGGTCAAGGACCCGCTGGTCGATGTAATATCCGAAGACCTTCTGCACCTTTCTTCGCATCTTTTCTTCGACAAAATAGCGGTACGGGTATACCGCAACCGCCATGACTACCGGGACGGCGGACTGGGGAAAAAGATGGAAATAGTACCCGTACGAGAACATGGTAAGATTGACGATAAAGAACGCCGCGATCATTGTTATCAAAGCGGCGGAAGCATTGAGGGGTTTCAGGTACGATATTGCGGCATATGCAGCGGCGGCGAGGAATATGAGGATAATGATATTTATAAAAAGGGGCGCTTCCCTTACTGTCGTGCCGGTAAGCATTGTCTCCAGTATCAGGCCGTGGATCAGCGGGCCCGCCATCTTGCCGCCTTTTTGGCGGGGCTCATTTTTCCGGCCTTCCCGATACCCAGAGGAAATATCGCGCTCAAGCGGCGTTGCGTGGACGTCTTCATACCCGCTGATATACCCGAGGATGACCGTTTTCCCGGCAAATAGCTGTTTATCGATCTTTCCCGACATCACCTCATCAAGGCGATAGAAAGGGATCGTACCCGCCATGCGGTAATTGACGAAGACCGTGTTCCCGTTATACGGCTTTCCGGTTGACAGCTGATACAGGGCCGATGAGAAAGACGGTCGTGCCGAGGCATGAAAGACCTGTTTCCGGATAACCCCGTCATTGCTATCGAATCCGCCGTCTGTAAGCACGGCATCCGCTATTGTCATATTCTTGATAAGAGGGCTGACCCCGTAAAAAAACGGCACGAGGTCGCCGTGAACTACCTGTACGATGTTGACGCGCTCACTGACATCTATTATAGGCTCGAGGACGGACCGGTCGAGCTTCTCGCCGATCCCTTCCATGGTCCGGTCTATGCTGTCGTCAACCCTCGCTTTTCCCCCGGCCAGAAATATCCTCGTCGCGTTCCTTAATTTTTCGCTCTGCTTGTGGACGAGGATCACATCCAATCCGACCGTATTAACCTTATATTCGTCCATGCGCCTTAAGAATCGGCCTATATCGTCGTATATAAAAAGAAGGGGTTTTTCGCGGATTATCGATCGCTCATCAATGCCAACGATAATTGTTTTACCGCTGGTCGCGTCGCTGCCCAGCTTGAGGCGGTCGCAAAGCCGGACCCGCGCATCGTATGCCTTGCGTTCGAAAATGTCCTGGAACCCTGCGGGGTAGGCTCCGGCACATACGGCTATCGCGGCGACGGCAATAAAAAGGGTTATGATGTTGTGCCTTTGATATTTGCGCACCTGGTTTTCCTTAATTTGTCCATATTATACATCACGGGCACATAAGGTACGATCTTTTTCGCACGTGGTCCAGTTGTGCGGAAAATGCCGTAAAATCGGGACTATCCGGAATGGCCGGCAGGTTATTTCCGGCTTTACCATCTTCCATGACGGGCCCGGTTGTGCTAGAATATTGAAAATTACCGGTGGAGGCCTCCTTGAAGCGCAACAATATTCTCTGTATAGGCGCCGGCTATGTCGGCGGGCCGACAATGGCCATGATAGCGCACAAATGTCCGCAGTACAAAGTGACAGTCGTTGACATAAACCATGAAAGAATTGCGCGCTGGAACTCGGATGACCTGCCCGTGTATGAACCGGGACTCGACGAGATCATCCGGGCAACACGGGGAAAGAACCTTTTCTTTGAAACCGACATCGATAAAGGCATCAGGGAATCCGGGATCATATTTGTCGGGGTCAACACCCCAACCAAGACGTTCGGGGCAGGAGCAGGCAAGGCGGCCGATCTCCAGTACTGGGAAAAGACCGCACGGCAGATACGCGAAGCGTCCGAGTCGCCGAAGATCGTCGTAGAAAAATGCACCATACCCGTCAGAACAGCGCTGGCCATGGAAAGGATACTGACATCCAAGGACGGCGACATACGTTTCGATGTCCTTTCAAACCCGGAATTTCTCGCGGAAGGCACAGCAATACACGACCTTGAATTTCCCGACCGTGTGCTGATAGGCTCGCGGGAGACGCCGAATGGATTAGAGGCGCGCAAGGCCATTGTCGATATTTATCTCAACTGGGTGCCGCGCGAGAAGATCATCGAGAGCAATATATGGAGCAGCGAACTCTCAAAGCTTGTCGCAAATGCCTTCCTTGCGCAGAGGATATCCTCGATCAACGCAATATCGGCGCTGTGTGAAAAAACCGAGGCGGATATTGCCGAAGTATCCCGGGCAATCGGGCTCGACAGCCGGCTCGGAGTCAAGTTCCTCAATGCCAGCGTGGGATTCGGCGGTTCCTGCTTTAAAAAGGACATACTGAACCTCGCCTATATATGCCGCACTTACGGGCTCGAAGACGTTGCCAATTACTGGGAAAGTGTCGTAGATATCAATGAATATCAGAAAGAACGGTTCATACTGGGTATCCTCGATGCTATGTTCAATACGCTCGCCGGCAAAGGAATATGCCTCTTTGGCTTTGCATTTAAAGCGGATACAGGCGATACGCGCGAGACGCCGGCACACACTATCGCAAGGCGGCTCTGCGAGGAAAAAGCGGAGCTTGTTATTACAGACCCTAAGGCGATCGACAATGCGAAGATCGATCTTCAGGATGTAGACGGGATAACCTACGAGCCCGACCCCTATAAAGCAGCGCGCGGCTGCGACGCGATCGCCGTCATGACAGAATGGAAGGTATACACCGAACTGGATTATCAACGCATCTACGATTCAATGGCAAAACCGGCATTTATCTTCGACGGCCGGAACATCCTCGACCACAAGCGACTGCACGAGATGGGCTTTAATGTGTACCCGATAGGGAAACCGCCGCTCGTTCATTTTACGTAAATCGTAAATCGTAAAGTGTAAGGCAGCGTAAGATACCACGCCGGAAGGACGCCTCGAGTTTCAAAAAACTTCTTACTCTTCACGATTTACGATTTACGCCTTACGAATCAAACAGTTCCCCATCCACCATCGTAAGTTTCCTGTCGCCTACGGCGCCTATCTCGGGGTCGTGGGTGACTAGGATCAGGGTTGCTGAAAGATTTTTCTGGATGGTCAGGATCTGGTGAAGAACTTCGCGTCCTGTCTTCCGGTCAAGGTTCCCGGTTGGTTCGTCGGCGAGTATTACGCTGGGTTCGTTGATGAGCGCCCGTGCTATTGCGACCCTTTGTTGTTCGCCGCCCGATAATTCCCCCGGTTTATGGCTGCCCCTGTGCGTAAGTTCTACGGTCTCGAGGAAACCTTCAGCCTTCCTGCGTGCCTCGTCGGGCTTGACCCGTCGGATCAGAAGCGGCATCATGATGTTCTCGATGACGCTAAAATCCTGAAGCAGGTGATAGAACTGGAAAATGAAGCCGACCCGTTCGTTGCGGAAACGGCTTTGTTCGTCCTCGTTGAACTTCATTATGTCCTCGCCCTCAAAAAGGATGGTGCCTTCCGTCGGTCTGTCGAGGGTCCCTATGATGTGAAGGAATGTGCTCTTCCCTGCCCCTGAAGGGCCCATTATCGTAATAAAGCTGCCTTTATCGGCGCTGAGGTTCACCCCTTTCAAGACCTCGATAACAACGTCGTCCTTCTGAAAGCTCTTCTTGACCCCGGACGCCTCAATGATGTGATCACTCATAGCGCAGCGCCTCAACGGGGTCGATCTTCGCGGCCTTATACGAGGGATATATGGTTGCGAGAACGCATATCACCATTGTCACCAGGGCGATGAGGACGACGTCGATAATGCTGATCTTCGCCGGCAGGGTCGTTATGTAGTAGACATCCTCCGGCAGCTTTATAAGCCCCGTGTTCTTGATTATCCAGCACAGGAAATACCCGGTAAGAGACCCGAAAAGAGCGCCGACCACTCCTATCGTTATTCCTTCCATCATGAAGATCTTCATAATGCTCCGCTTTCTGGCCCCGATCGATTTCAGTATCGCGATATCTTTTTTCTTCTCCATGACCGTCATGATGAGCGAGCTGATTATGTTAAAGCTCGCAACGAGAATGATCAGCGCGAGGATAATGAACATCGCCAGTTTCTCGAGCTTGAGGGCGGAGAAAAGGTTGCGGTTCATCTCCATCCAGGTCTTCGCAAAATAATCGCGGCCGAGTACCTTGAGGATCGTCCACTTCATATCTGTGGCCTTGTATTCGTCCACAAGCTTGATCTCTATTCCCGTAGCACCGATACCCATTGCCCCTTCGATATCGGAAAGGGGCATAATGACAAGCGTATTATCGATCTCGTACATTCCCGTCTCGAAAATACCGCCAACACGCGCCCTCACGGTCTCGGGCATGGATCCCATCGGGGAGAACCCGCCGAAAGGCACCATTATCGTAAAGTTGTCGCCAATAAAAAGCCCCAGGTGTTTTGCAAGTTCTTTCCCTATGAGCACACTTCCTTTTTTCTTAAGGGAATCCACGGAACCTTCTTTTACAAGTTTCGACAGAAATTGCGCGTCCGCCGGGCCGATCCCTTTTACTGCCACTCCCGACAATTGCTTCCCATTCTGCACCATGGCCTGAAATGCAGTGAACGGAAATGCCCGGGAAACTCCGGGTACCCCTTTGATCCTGGCTACGAGCTCATCGGGGTTGCGCATCTCGCCGTTGATATCCATGACCAGTATATGGGGGTTTATCCCTAGAATGCGGGTCCTGATCTCGTCCTGAAAGCCTGTCATGACCGCTATCACAACTATGATGGCCGTAACGCCGATAGCGATCCCAATGACCGATATCCAGGTGGTAAAGGAGATGAAGGCCTCCTTTCGCTTGGACCTCAGATACCGCAATCCTATTATAGTTTCGTAATCCATAAGGGAATTAATGTCTTACCATATGCAGGCCCGGCCACGCAACACGCCTGCTAAGTCGTACTGCCGGTAATGTCCATATTGTTGAGGTTACGGACGCAAAAGCGGGAACAGAATGACGTCCCGTATCGATGCGCTGTCGGTTAAGAGCATCGTCAGCCGGTCAATGCCGACACCCTGCCCGGCCGTCGGGGGCAATCCATATTCGAGGGCCGTTATATAGTCCTCGTCGAGGGCCGCACCCTCTTCTTTTTCCTTGATCTGCAGCTCGAAACGCTGGAGCTGGTCTTCCGGGTCATTGAGTTCATTGAAGCCGTTCGCGATCTCCATCCCGGAGATATAGAGCTCGAACCGTTCGGTGATATCCGGATTTTCCGTGTTTCTCTTGGCGAGCGGAGATACCTCTATGGGATACTGCGTGATAAATGTAGGCTGGATGA
>CAIQJW010000207.1 GCA_903872255.1 uncultured delta proteobacterium
CTCTGGTTCGCATCCGGTGTGCCTGTCAGGCAGCGAATGGAAACGTATTTCAGGACCCGCCATGACGGGGGATATATTATCCTTGGCAATAGGAATTCCGTGTTTCTCCCGATCCGCAATTTGTCTCTTATCATCGCCGAGAGATACGACGACGATGAATACAGGAACGAGGAAAGCTTCAAATTCAATGCGGTCAGAACAGCCGTCGAACGGGCCCGTTCACGCGGTATTCCCGTCATTCTCGGTGGCGCCGCCTGCTCAGTGGACATCATTCATCAGTCCCAAAAGAACGGCCTTGCATTGCAGTGCCGCGAATGGGCCATGGGGGAAAGGACACAGGACAACCTGAGAGTCGTGAAGTCGCTGTCCTCGGGTGAACTGTTGGACCGCCTCTCGGCTGATGTCGTTGATACTGTCCGGGCCGGCGGCAATATTGCCGTTTACGTGCCCCGCAAGGAGTATGGTTCGTATCTCAGATGCCAGACATGCAGGGAAAACCTTACCTGCGAAAAGTGCGGGGCTCCCCTCGATTATGACCGGGGCAGGAACGGATTATACTGTACCGGCTGCAAAGCGGAGCACCCTTACATAGACGCCTGTCCGCATTGCGGCAGCAGCATGATAGGGTTCGCGCGGATAGGCGCATCGTTTATCTACGACCACCTCTCCCGGACCATTCCGTCCGTTCACGCGATCCTCATCACCGGCGATTCGCTGAAGAAGGAGTTGTCGGCCCTGCGCAAAAAAGGTCCGCATGACGCACAATGTCTCGTCGGGACCCAGGCGCTTTCGAAACTTTATGGCTATCATTGCGACAGGCTCATTCTTATTGATTGGGAAGAATTGCGAAAAATGTCAGGGTTCCGGTCGGAAGAAAAAGCACATCAGGTCCTGTCCAATCTTGTCGATGCCCTGACGCCTGATGAGATCGTGTGCTATACCCAAAAGAAGAAGCCGGTCGATCTTGCCCCGTACTTCAATATTTCCCCGTTTTTTGAAAGGGAGCTTCAAAAACGCAAAGACGCTGAATTCCCACCTTTCACGCGGATGTTCATCATTGAGGCACGCGCAAAGACCCAGGCAGGCGCCGACCGGGCCCTTGCGAAGGTCAAAGCAGTGATCTCAGGCAGCAGGCTCGACCCCTTTGTGTTCGGCACCATACCCAATAACATACATACCTTCCATTCGTGGAAAATGTTGCTTAAAGGGCCGGAAGACCTCCTCAACGATGCCTTCGCAGACCTTTATGCCATCCCCGGCATAGAGATCGAAGCGGATCCACCCAATTTTTAATCGTAAAGCGTAAATCGTAAATCGTGAGCAAGAAATAATTCGTCATTTCGGGCTTGGAGGGTGTGGCGCAATTCCTTTCCCACCATCCAAAGCGGGTATATTATACCTGCCGACATAAAACCCCCGCCGTCATCCCGGGGCATCATCCGGAAGCCGCCATTCACCACACCCCGTCATCCCGGGCTTGACCCGGGATCCAAGGTTTTGTTTTTATTATTGTTTCTGGCTTTAAGGTTTTCAAGGGCCTCAAAAAG
>CAIQJW010000208.1 GCA_903872255.1 uncultured delta proteobacterium
ATACCTCACAGTGGAAAGACTTCGATTTTGGAGGTGGAAAATTCTATATAAGTTTTTATTTAAATCCTTCGGATCCGGATAATATTGAAACGAATAAAGTGTTATATTCGGTCGGGGTATTTAATAATGCACAAAGGATTGTCGTACTACGCAATTTCCTGACGTATGCCAGTCCAACATCATCAGCGGGATTGGATAAATTGAATTTAGTGCCTAATTTGCAACCATATATCTCAGGCCCAGATATGTCGAACCTTAAATATGTGGTGATTCCCATTATTAATGTCAGCGGTAACGATATCATAGTAACATCAATGCAATTTGAAGTTGATCTGATTAATGTTTCACGAGTGCAATTTACCGACCTATACGCAGGATCGACAAACAGTTATGATGGCACAAATATTTACCATTACTCCTCTGGTTTATATTCGCCGATTTGTTCCAGCAATCCCGCTCTTCCAAATGAATTGCCCTGCGCGCAGGGGGGTTCTTATATTGAGATACCTGACGTCCCTTGGCCAAATTCTGGGTCGAGTATGACCAGTCCTTTACCTTCCATAGCGATTCCAAAATCAGGAGTTCGGTGGTTTTCAATCCGTTTCAATGAATCAGGATCAAATTTGTTTGGCACATACACGGTCAGGTTCAATTATTCCGGCGGAAGCTCGACTGTAAATTTCATTTTAGGTTAAACATAATTTTGCATTAATATAAAAAACAGGACTTTTTACCCCCATAGAATCTCCGCAATTATCTTCTTTTTAAAGTTCCTTTTAGATTCTCCGGTGGACCCTCGCAAGGGAGGCAATATCGATAGCAGAAGTAGAAATGAAACTTCCCTGTCGCACTATTTATTGACAAAAATAAAAACGTACTGTAATATGTACGTTATAAAGTACTTTAAGCTGAAGAGGTGCATATGCAGACATTACCCATGATGGAGGCGAGGAGAAAGTTGACGTCACTCCCTGAAGAACTGGAAGGCCGTGTCGAAGATAATGCGATAGCTGTTACCCGTAGGGGAAAACCTGTGCTTGCTATAATGACATGGGAGCTCTTTGAGGCGATCTACGAGACACTGGAGATAATGGGCGACGAAGGGCTGATGAGGTCCTTGCGGCAGGGCATTAAGGAGGTGAGGGAAGGAAAGACGGTCTCCTGGGAAACTGCCAAGGAAGGGCTTGAAGGTTGAAGCACGGGATTGAGATCACCCCCACAGCCCTTGATATGCTTAAAGGGATAAAGGACCGGCGTATTACCCGGCAGATAGTTGAGAGGATTGACCGCCTTGAGGACGACCCCGAAGGGCAGGGCAAGCCATTGCTAGGGGAATTGAGCGGATATCGCAGCGTGCGGGCGGCGGGCCGGCGTTTTCGCGTTATTTTTAAGGTCGAGGATAAAACCGTTATCGTTATCATCATCGCCGTCGGCCTGCGAAAGGAAGGAGATAAAAAGGACATCTACAGGCTGGCCCGGAAGATGATCCAGCTCAACCTCGTAGAGCCATTTTTGGACACATAAGAACGAGAACGGCGAGAACATCTTTGCAGACCGGAATTTTCCAGCATCAGCACCATGATACGAGACTGTGTCGCAATTATTTTCTTTCGGCTGGATACGCGCAAAATGCCGGGATAAGTCTCTCCTCCCCTCCGTCCCGCCCCCCCCACCGCCGTCACCCCGCCCCCCCCACCGCCGTCACCCCGGGCTTGACCCGGGATCCAAGGTTTTGTTTTTATTATTGGTTTTAAGGTTTTCAAAGGGTTCAAGAAGAAAAACCTTGGATCCCGGCTCGGAGGCCGGGATGACGGGCGTTGGGGGATTGCGACACAGCCTCGATACAGCCGGGATGCCGGTTTTAAGGGTGTTGAAGCCGTCTGGCCCATGGTTAACATTTCCCCGCCATTTTCCTGTTGACTTATTTTCATCAAAACAATATAAAAGTACTTGTAACTATGGGAATTATAGTAAGATATGGTTAACCATTAACCTGCAACATTGGAGTATGTTTGCAATTCTTTGATATTGTTGACTATTGTGAGATTATGTTTGTTAATTTGGCATTTCCGGCATTGCCGCATACGCCATTTGGCACGGGGTGAATTTGGATATCCTCGGTATTGACATAGGAACAGTCAGCGTCAAATATGTCAGGTGCAAAGGCACCACGGGCAACAGCATTATCTCGTCCCAGGGTGATTACCCGTATAAAGGTGATTTCGATGACCTCAAATTGATCATCGAAGATATCCGGATAAAGGAGGGCATCGACTGCGAAGTTGCCGTCGGCATATCATCCTCGGATATCCTCAAGAAGACCTTTACCATCCCGATCTTGCCGAGAAAAGAGCAGAGGGACGCCCTCAACTGGACGGCAGCCAAAGCCCTATCTATTTCTCTCGACGATATGGCATACGAGCATTTGATGCTCGGGCGGGTCGAAGAAAAAGGGGTCATGAAGGACGAGGTCCTTTTTGTCGGGGCGCAGAAAGGGTACATCGACCGCGTCCGCTCGGTTTTTCAACACGCGGGTTTTCTGGAGCTGATCCTCATCACGGATATCGCATTTGCCTATATCTATGCCTTGGGAGAAATAGGCGAGCGTTCGGTTGCCGTCATTGACATGGGGGGCAAACGCACGGGGCTCTACATTGCCAGCGGCCGTAGGCTCATGTTCGCCCGCGAGATACTCACGGCATCGGAGAGTTTCTCGGATGCCTTGATGAGCGGGCCCGGGCTTTCCTTCAATGAAGCCGAGCAGGTTAAGAAGGAGAGAGGGTTCGATGAGGGGTTGACGGAGATCCTGAAAATTCCTTTCGAACGCCTGGCCGGCGAGATACAGAGGACGTTCAGCGTCTACAACCAGCATTACCCCGATAAGGCCGTGACCCAGGTCTACGTGACGGGAAGGGGCGCCAAGATACCAAAGCTTTTTGAGAAGCTCCAGGAAACGCTGGTCGAGGAGGTCGATCATCTTGACACTCTTCACGCCATAGAGGATAAATATATCCCTTCACAGGCATTGTGTATGAATGTCGATGTCCTGCCGAATCTTTTGCCCGAAGGTGCGAAGCGCAGGGAGACGGGTAAATTAATCAGAAAGTTTACAATGTTTGGAACTGTTGCCATTGCCGCAATCCTTGTCCTTGTTTCAATTGGGATGTGGCGGTCTGCCCAGAATTTCGACTTGCGTCTCAAAGCCGAACAAATAAACCTGGATAATATTAAGAAAGGAATGGCCGCACTGGGTATCAGGACGATCGCTGCCATCGATCCCGGAGATATCAGTTTTATACGCAGCGAGATCAAGAAGAAAGATGTGACCTTTATAACGTTATTGAAATATCTTTCATCACGTACCCCCAAAGATGTTTATTTGAAATCGATAGAGTTTGGCGGTGAATTCCCGGTGGATCTGGCTGCGTTATCGCCGGAGGCGAAAAAACTGCAAGGCCAGCAGGCGGCCCCTGAGGCTTCTCCAAAACCGGGTGCGGCCCAGATCCAGAAAATTCCGGATAATGAATATCCCGTTGTCCTTAAAGGCTACGTCTTAGGTGAATCTGATGCGCTCGAACTGTCGCTCTTCAATTTTATACTGGCATTAAAGGATTCTACGTTTATCAGGCAGATCGATATTATTAACAAGGAGAACAAAACATTACGCGGAAAGCAGGTCCTGGAGTTTTCCCTTACCGCAAGGTGTGTGAAGCATGAACTATAAAAAACTCGCAGTATGGTTCGGCATACCCCTCGCAATGATCATAGTGTGGGTCTTCGCCGTGTATCTGCCTATAAATGCGGGGGCAAACAAGAAACAGAATACGATCAACGCGATCCTTAAGGAGCGCAAGGACATCGAAACGAACGTTATGTCCATGTCCCGGGAGATACAGACCCAGGAAGGCCTCAAGAAGTCATACAATGACTTTTTGGACCAGACGCCAAGCATCGATAAAATGCCGGGGTTCATGGGCGCCCTGGTACGGGACGCCAGGTCGAAGGGCATGGCAGTTGAAAATCTTAACGGGCATTACAATTCGATGGATACGGCCCGCAAAGGCATCGTTAACCCCGTTTTTGAAATGGGCCTTAAAGGGGGGTTTCTCGACATGGGGAAATACCTGGAAGAGATATCTCAAAAGACAGCATTCAAAGGCGTCCAGAAGGCGCGGATAGCCTACGACGATAAGGATAATGCGGTATTGGCGGGCAGGTTCGTTATAGAGTTCAAGGCACTCAAGGGGAGACCAGGTGAAGGTAAGTAAACCGGTTCTTATCTTTGGTATCGTGATCCTGCTCATAGCAGTATACGTGCATTTTTTTACAGGCAAGAAAAAGCCGCAAGGTCCCGTTCCTCCTGCGGTTCAGGCACAGGGACAACCCGCGGGCCAAACGGGCGCACCGGCAAAACCCGGTGAGGCCCCAAAGACGAGTGCACCTCAACAACAGGCCCAGGCGCCGGCATCT
Organism: uncultured delta proteobacterium; assembly: GCA_903872255.1. Classification (GTDB taxonomy): domain Bacteria; phylum Desulfobacterota; class Syntrophorhabdia; order Syntrophorhabdales; family Syntrophorhabdaceae; genus Delta-02. Next base: position 4,471 of record CAIQJW010000208.1, read on the forward strand.
CAACAGGCAAGCCCGCAAAATCCGGCAAAGCCGGGGGATGCATTGCCGCAAGAGCCTCAGCCAAAACCCCAATTTGACAAGATCAATGTCAGTTGGGGCTCTGATCCTTTTGCTCTTCCGGTGTTCAAGGAGAAAAGAAAGAAAGATGCGGGTTCGGCAGTAAGGCTCGTTGCTATCCTTGAAAAAGGAGGAGACCGCGTGGCGGTTATAGATAAGGACGTGGTAAAAAAAGGCGATCTTATCGGCAACGAAAAAGTGATCGAGATCGGTAAAGACAGGGTCGTTTTGACCCGCGGCGGTATAAAAAGGACGCTGGTCCTCGCCGATCCCGATACCATGACGCAAGGATCAACACCAGTCAAAGAGGAAGCATCCACAAAAGAAAAATCCACGGAGAGGGCCAAATGAAAATACGATGGATCCCTTTAATACTTCTGTGTTTCCTGCTTTCATGCGCAAGCCCCCAACAGGCGCCTGATGCGAAGACGCAGGTAAAGCCGCCCGACATACCGAGTCCGGTCTCTTATCAGGCCGACAAAGAGCAGAAGGCGGTCGCGAAACAGGCGGAGGACCTTTATTCGTTTTCTCTAAGGGAGGCTGACGTCAAGGATATCCTGCGGGCAATTGCCAGGCAGACGGATTATAATGTTGTGATCGAACCCGACGTCAAAGGCTTTACCACCGTTGACCTGAAAGAGGTCGCTCTCCCCAAGGCGCTAGAGTATATTCTTGAACCGTTGAACTATACCTTCAAGATCGAAGACAGGACGGTATATGTCTCGAAGCCCAAATTGGAGATGAAGGTATTCCAGCTGAACTACATCGCATTAAGGAAGAAGGGGACGAGCACGGTATCGTGGAAGAGCGGCGGGCAGACGACGTCGACCGGCGGCGGCGGCGGCGGCGGCGGATCGAGCACCGCGCAGGACAAAGCATTTGAAATAATCAGCGAAACAGACTCGAATATGTGGAAGGTTCTGGAAGACAAGCTGAAGGATATATTGTCTCCCGAGGGTAAATACATAGTCGACAGGCAGGCGTTCGCGATCTTCGTGACGGACTATCCGAAAAACTTAAAGCGCGTCGGGCAGATCGTTGACTCCATCGAAGGTGTTGCTCACAGGCAGATCGTGATAGAGGCGAAGATAGTCGATGTCATTCTCAGCGATGCGTTTAAAGCGGGGATAAACTGGCAGCTGGTAAACGCGAGGATTGGTCAGTTTGCCAGGATCAGCGGGCAACAGTACTTACCGGCACAAACGGTGGCTGCTACCTCGCAATTTTTTCGGTTTTTTGTGGGCTCCCCCGAGTCAGGGGACCTCAATATTACGAACACGTATATCGACCTGCTAAAGACGCAAGGTGAAACCAGGATCCTTTCGAATCCGAAGATACAGACGATCAACAACCAACGGGCCGTTATCAAGGATACGACGCAGCTGGTATATTTTGACAGTCAGCAGAGCGGTGCCGGCAGTACAGCGATTGCGACGTACACCACGCAATTCGTAAACATAGGGATCATTCTCGATGTGACACCTCAGATAGATGACAGAGGCAACATTGTTCTTGCCATACATCCTGCCCATTCAATACTGGAAAGGTACGAGCCCTCACCGGCTAACCCCACGGGAAACGGGGTGCCCGTCATAAGCACGAGAGAGACCGACACGGTGGTACGGGTAAAAGACGGGGAAACGGTGATAATCGCCGGGCTTATATATGAAAACAGGGTCAATGGAGATCGAGGATTGCCCGGTTTGATGTCCATGCCGTTGCTGGGCGCGCTCTTCAAGGTGAAGGAAGAGAGTAATACCCGAAGGGAACTCGTAGTTTTCCTGACGCCGAGGATCGTATACGACCAGGATAAGCGATGAGCATAATCCATGATGCCTTGAAAAAGGCTCAGGAACAGAGGAAGGACAGGCCGGACGGCGTTCCGTTCGGCAACACGCCGGAGGCGAAGAAAAAGCCGCCGTATATCGTGATCGGGGTTGTCGCCCTGGCGGCGGCCGTTGTTGTTGCATACCTTTATATTCCGGCGTTTCACCCGAAAAAGTCATCTCCGCCCGGGCAGGTTGCAGGTGCTAAGCCCGCTGCCCCGGTTGCCGCACCGGCGAAGTCTGCCGTGCCCGCTGCACAGACTTTGCCTGCAGCGAAGGACGCACCCAAAACGGTCAATGCCGCGTCGACTCCGGCACCGAGGGTAGCGGACGCCTGGGTCCGGTCCGAGCCCGTCCCCAGAAGGGTGAAGGCCGCGCCGCCGGCCGAGGAAGAGGAGCTGATACGGCGCATACCAGCGCGGAAGATGGGGGATGACTCTATAAACAGACAATATAACGAGGCCCTTCAGCTTATGAATTCGGGGCAGCTCAGGGAGGCGCAGAAGGCTTTTCTCGTTATCCTCGGACGCAAGTCCGACCATTTCGAGGCCCTCAACAACATGGGCGTTATTTCCGCATCTTTAGGGAACAGGAAAGAAGCTGTGACGTATTTTAACAAAGTACTGGAATATCGTCCCAACTATCCAAAAGCGTACAACAATATCGGCCTCGTCATGATGTCTGACGGCAATTCGCAGTTGGCCGAGGAGTATTTCAGGAAGGCCATTTCTATGGAACCGGAAAGCCTCGAGCCGTACTTGAATCTCTCCGCACTGCTTCGGGCTGAGAAGAAATTCCCGGAGGCGGCAAAGATACTCGAGAAACCTATGGGGCGGAATGTTAAAGATCCCAGCCTTTACCTGGCATATGCCGTCGTAAAGGACAATATGGGGCATGCCGATCAGGCAATGCAATATTACCGGCAATATTTGAGCCTGGCCAATCCGTCCCAGGCCCGCAGCGGCGTGGCGGAAAGGCTGCGCTATCTTGAAGAAAGGGGCAGGAAATAGTGGCACGAATGCGTAAAAGGCTCGGGGAACTGCTTCTAGATGCAAAGAAACTCACCGAGAAAGACCTTCTTCGCGCATTGACCGAGCAGAAAAAATATGGCGAAAAACTAGGCAAGGTCATTGTCAAGCTCGGCATGCTCTCTGAAAAAGAGATCATCGACACGGTCAGCAAACAGCTTAATATCCCGATCGTAGATATCAAGGACATGGTCATTCCGGAGGATGTCATTTCCCTGATCTCGGCCGATATGGCAAAGAATACGATGATGATCCCCGTCATGCGGCGCCACAATGTCCTGAAGCTGGCCATGGTCGATCCTCTCGATATCGACGCGATGGACAACGTCGCGCGGCATGTCCAGATGGAGATCGAACCTCTCATCCTGCCCGAAGGAGAGTTAAGACAGGCGCTCGAAAAATACTACGGCCTCAAGACCATTGTTGAAGAAACCCTCGACAGGATACGGGAGCAGGACCTTACGCTTGAAAAAGACGATAAGGACGACTACGCAGATGAACGGATATCCGTTGACGTTATCGAAGAGGAACCGGTCGTCCGTTTCGTGAACAGCCTTCTGGCACAGGCGTTAGCTGATAGTGCAAGCGACATACATGTCGAGCCTTCGAAAAATACGATGCGGGTACGGATGAGGGTCGACGGCAAGCTCCGCGATGTGCCGAGCCCCGATAAAAAAATGTTCCTTCCCATAGTTTCCAGGATCAAGATCCTTGCAGGGATAGATATCGCCAAGACAAGGACGCCGCAGGACGGACGATTTAACGTCCGGGAAGCGACGCGAGAGGTCGGAGTTAGGGTATCGACTTTCCCGACCATTCATGGCGAAAAAGTTGTGCTCCGTCTTCTCGATAAGAGCACGGCTCTTTACGGTATAGATAATCTTGGTTTTTTAAGGGATGACAAGGAAAAGATAAAAAACGTATTGAAAAAGCCGTACGGGTTTATCCTGTCCACGGGCCCGACAGGCAGTGGGAAATCCACAACATTGTACGCTATCCTCAATTTTATCAATTCGGTTGAGAAAAACATCATTACAATAGAGGACCCTGTTGAGTATACGCTCGAAGGCCTCGCGCAGGCGCAGGTGAACCCGCGGGCCGGCATGACGTTTGAAAGCGGGCTGAGGTCTATTTTGAGGCAGGACCCAGATGTCATAATGGTCGGTGAGATAAGGGACCATGAAACGGCAAACATAGCGGTCCATTCCGCCCTGACCGGCCATCTCGTGCTTTCTACGCTTCACACCAACGATGCGGCAAGCGCAATTACCCGGCTTATCGATATGGGTATCGAACCTTTCCTCGTGACGTCGTCGGTGACCTGCGTCATCGGTCAGCGGCTTTTGAGGAAGATATGCCCGGAATGCAAAGAGTCGTATTACCCGGCGCCGTCCGTGCACAAGACGTTTCAAATACGGGAAGACGTGCTGCTCTACAGGGGCAAAGGCTGTCCTGCGTGTAAATATAAGGGCTATCGCGGCAGGACGGGGGTGTACGAAGTCCTGGTCATGGACGATGAACTGCGGGAGTTGATAAACAGCAAAGCGCCGGCCGAAGTATTGAAAAAGAAAGCCCACGAAAAGGGAATGCGTGTGATGCGCGATGACGCGATAATGAAAGTCCTCTTTGGCTCGACCACACTTGAAGAGGCGCTCAATGTCGTCCAGGAAGACTAAAGGTTAAACGGCTATGGCAACATTCGCATATAAGGCCAGGGATGACAGGGGCCTTATGGTTCAGGGAAATATCGAAGCTGCAACGCAGCGCGATGCCATGATGCAGCTTGATTCAATGGGATATATTCCCGTATCAACAAAAGAAATTGGCTCGCCGGATAAAGCATTTTCAATAGATGATTATTTACTGAAATTTCAGCGTATAAAGCACGACGATCTAATTTTTTTTACACGTCAATTTCAAACTGTTATCCGATCCGGTATTCCGATTGTCACGGGGTTTCGTGCTCTCGAAGAGCAAACCACCAATCAAAGACTTGCAAAAGCTATTAAAAATGTTGCACAGGAGATCGATAAAGGGTCAAGTTTGTCCGATGCCCTGGGAAGACAGAAGGGTGTTTTCACTGAGATTTACGTTAGCATGGTGCGATCCGGCGAAACGAGCGGCAATCTTGAAGAAATTCTTGAAAGGTTATCGACCTTGCTTGAATTCCAAATGCGAACGAAGGAAACTATTAAATCAGCGATGCGGTATCCGACGCTGGTTGTAAGCACATTAATAATCGCCTTTTTTATTTTAATTAAGACTGTTGTTCCCAAGTTTGCACCCATGTTTAAGAGTGCCAATGTCGAGTTGCCTCTTCCAACACAAATATTGCTCTTCATTAATGAAGTCTTGCAGAAGCATGCGTTGCTTATGGGCGGTATAGTTCTGGCTATGTGTGCAGCATTTTTCTTCTATCAGAGGACTAAAAAGGGGAAATATACTCTCGACGTTCTTAAATTGAAAATACCTCTTATTGGCGTGATCATCTTGAAAACATGTATGAGCCGGTTCGCTTTTACACTCGAAAATCTAGTCAGTTCAGGTATACCTATCATACGCACTCTCGAGATCGTATCGCGAACAGTCGGGAATGAATTTATTGCCGAAAAAGTGCTTGAGATAGCCGCGAATATTGAGAAAGGCAAAGGCATATCAAAACCATTAAAAGATGCGAAGATCTTTCCTCCTCTTGTTATTCACCTCATAGCAACCGGTGAAGAAACAGGGTCTCTTGAAGAAATGCTAAAAGAGATAGCCCGCCATTATGACAGGGAAGTCACATATACGGTCAACAGGCTTTCTGCTTATATCGAGCCTATTTTGACTGTAGGACTTGCCGGAATGGTCCTTTTCCTTGCCCTCGCTATCTTCATGCCATGGTGGGATATGATGAAGACAATGCGGGGCGGCGGTTGAAAGGATTTTTCAAGAACCCGGGAAATCTGCGGTACAGCCTCAATACGCTGATCCCTCTCCTGGCGTTCCTCACGAGCCTCTTGGCCATAACGATCGCCCTCAATGTTATCGCGTCATCAAGGGGCAATATATTCTGGGTCTGGATCTTCGGTGTGTGTTGTTTTTCCGCGGTCTGCACGCTGGTAATTGTCCGCGCGATCATGCAGCCGATCAACGACCTGGTAAAAAAGGCGGAGAGTTTTATCAGGTTTGCGGAATTCAGGTCGGAGCGGGGACAGATGCTCGAGGTATACAAGCTTATCGAGCGTTTGATGGAGCATGTCCAGACCCGCGCCGACGAAAGCGAGCGCAGAGGCCTTATCGAGAGCATGGAGAAACTGGATTACATCATCCCCCTCGGGTACATGTCGCTGATGGTTGCCCACGAGGTAAGGAACCCGCTTAATACGATAACCGGTATGAGCGAACTTCTGAAACAGCGGATCACGGATGAATCTCAAAAGAGATATATCGAGGCCATGCTTGAAGCCTCAAAGAAGATAGATGTCTTTACCCGGGAGCTCCTTGATTTTACGGACAATGAAGTTTCAGGGGAGGAGATGAACCTGTACGAGATCATACAGGATGCCGTGGAAGCAATAGCCGGGGCATACGACAACGTCCGGATAGACTTCAAGAAAGGGAAATTGAACTGTTTTGCCGACAGGGTTAAGCTGTACCAGGTCATCTATAATATACTCAAGAATGCCGCAGGCTATGAAAAGGACGGCGGTACCGTGAAGATAGATATACGCCGGGACGAAAAGAACATTTCCATCATAATATCGAACAAAAGTTCCCGGATAGAGCCGCAGGATTATGAATCTATCTTTAAACCTTTTTTTACGAAAACAAAAGAAGGCAAGGGGTTGGGCCTCTTTATCGGAATGCGCAATATGAAGCTGCACGGTGGTGATATCAAGGTCGTGAGTTCCGACGCCGGGACGTCATTTACGATCGAATTGCCGGTGTATAAGGCAAACGGCCAGGCCCGGGAGAAAATGTCGGCGTGATAAAACCCCATTTATCCCGTTGAATTAAAGGAACGCATGAACGAACGTATCATTATAATAGAAGACGACAAAGGTGTAAGATTTTTCCTGGAAGAGGCCCTGAAGTCAGAAGGCTACAAGGTAAATTCTTTTGAAAGCTACGAAGACGCGTATCGCTCGATAAAGAACGACACGGACCTCGTCATAATGGACATAAGCCTGCCGGGGTTAGACGGCCTTTCGGCAACGACTGAGATCAAGACAAGATATGCCGTCCCCATACTTATCATGACGGCCTACGGTACAAAGAAGAATGCGCTCGAGGCAATCAAGCGGGGAGCAACTGACTTTTTTGTAAAACCCATACTCCTCGATGAACTGAAGGTCATCCTGAGAAGGGTCCTCGGAACTCGAAGATTGAAAAAAGAAGTTGAAGAGATCCGCGAAAAAGAACTGGAAAATAATGTCTTTCACGGAGTCGTCGGCAAATCCTCCCAGATGAAGGGTATTTTCAAGGAGGTAGAGAAGATAGCGGGAAAGGGACTCAGCGTTCTTATCACCGGCGAAACGGGTGTCGGCAAGGAAGAGATCGCAAAGCTTATACATGTGCTCTCCAAGCGCAAAGGCGAGTTTATTGTCGTCAACTGTGCCTCCATACCGGACAATCTTCTCGAGAGCGAGCTTTTCGGGTATGACAAAGGGGCATTTACCGGGGCCGTACAGCAAAAGGCCGGGAAATTTGAAGTGGCCCACGGCGGAAGCGTCGTCCTCGATGAGATAGGCGAAATGAGCCCGTACCTTCAGGCAAAACTCTTGAGGGTGGTGGAGAACCAGGAGATCGAACATCTCGGGTCCACAAAGACAAATAAGGTCGACCTTCACGTTATTTCAACCACAAATCGTATCCTTGAAAACGAAATAAAGGAAGGCAATTTCCGGGAGGACCTTTTTTTCAGGCTTTCCCAGATACAGATCAGGATACCGCCGCTACGGGAGCGGCCGGATGATATTCAGGTCCTCGTCGAGTATGTCCTCAGAAATATAGAGAACGAGACCGGCAGGGTCATGACGATATCCGACGATGCAGCCAGAGTCATTATCGGGTACCCCTGGCCGGGCAATACCCGGGAACTTATCGGGACCATAAAAAGGGCGTCTGTCATGTGCGACGGCGACGTGATCGGCCTTGATGGCCTGCCGCTGCATCTTCGGGCTGAACACCTTCTTTCGGGTTCCGTTAATTCGTATACCCTGCTCGACGATGCGATATCTGCCCTTGAAAAGACGATGATCATCGATGCCCTCAAAAAATCCAATGGTTCACAGGCGAAGGCGGCCCGGCTTCTCGGCATCTCAGATCGAAGCATGTGGTACCGTGTGAAGAAATACGAAATAGGGATATAAGAAATGTTTTACGGCAGCACACGAAGCTACAAAAATTGTAGCACGTTTTAACACAAATTGTTGTTTTCATGACATAATCCTTGAACTTAGATATCTGCAATATTGTTTTATGCACGCATGTATTGAATTTTGGCCTGTAGAACGTGATAAAGGGTCGTTCCTTGAATAGGTATTCCAAAAAGCAGTTGTGGCATCGCATTTGCATAAAGGAATGCAAAGCATAGTGAATACCGGGAGGATCATTTATGAAGACTCTTAAGAATAACAAAGGTTTTACCCTGATAGAATTGATCATAGTCATCATCATTATCGGCATACTTGCGGCCGTTGCCATCCCGAAATATACTGAAATACAGCAACAGGCGGCAGATGCAACCGCTAAAGGCATTCTCTCGGCAATA
>CAIQJW010000209.1 GCA_903872255.1 uncultured delta proteobacterium
AAATCATCGCGCACAACGATCACGAGGTCGATATCCGAACCTCTGACGAGCTTTCCCGTGCTGCGTTCGGGCCTTGGCACGTCATGGGCCATGTTGTAGACGATATCTCCCGCGATAATAAAACAAAGCGCTTCGTCGAATTTTCCCCCGGGATCGAATTCCTCCCTGATCTCGCGGGCCATCTGGCGGGCAAGCTCAAATTTCCGCCTGCTGATCGCGTGGATCCGGTCAGTAAGGGCGCGGCACCGCTCGTTCACGGCATCCGCGGCGCCTCGTGTTCCTATAACGGAATATGTGAGAAATTCCCGTAAGATCGAGGGAGAAAGCCGGGCATATCCTTCCACGTGGCGGTCAAGCCTCATATACCGTGAGCCCGCCGTCCGAAGATCAAGCCGACGTGACACCCGGCACGTCTTCCAGACAGCAAGGGGGTCAGCATCTATCTCTTTTGTTATCTCGGACCCCGTTAAGGGCCCTCTGGCATGTACGAGGCCGACTATTTCATCTTCAATACCGGGCATTCTTACCTATGGGTCCACTGCTGCCTGTTTTTTACGAACCGAGGATGTTCTGTATGACCCCGGCGATCTCGGCGCAATAGCTCTCAGTGACGGCATCGGTCGGGCCTTCCACCATGACCCGGCACATATTTTGCGTACCGGAATAACGGACGAGAACACGGCCGTCGCTCCCGAGCTCCTTTTCGACGTGCTCTATTACTGCCATCACTTCCGGTACCGTGGATATGTCGGGTTTTCGCTTGACGTTCACGTTGATCAGTTTTTGAGGATAAATGTCCATGAGATCGGCGAGCTCAGAAAGGCGCTTGCCCGTCCTCACCATGCAGGCAACGAGCTGGAGGGCTGTGATTATTCCATCACCCGTTGTATGGTGATCGAGGAATATCATATGGCCCGATTCCTCACCGCCGACGATACCACCGAGCCTCAGCATATCTTCAAGAACATACCGGTCGCCGACTTTCGCCGCATGGTACGTAAAACCGTATTTCTCACACGCAACGCGGAGACCGAGATTGCTCATGATCGTGCCGACAACCAGGTTGTTTTTCAGCTTCCCCTGGTCGGCAAGCAGTTTCGAGCATATGAGGAGTATCCTGTCTCCCGCTATTTCCCTGCCTTTTTCGTCAACAGCGATCAGGCGGTCGCCGTCCCCGTCAAATGCCAGCCCGATCGCTGCGCCCGTTGCGAGCACCCTTTTCTTAAGGTCCTCAGTATGCTGGGAGCCGCAGCTGTCATTTATGTTAATACCGTTCGGGTTGTTGTGGATCACGTCAATGTCCGCCCCGAGCTCCCAGAATGTATCGGGAGCAACCTTATACGTAGCGCCGTTAGATGTGTCTATGACCATCTTCAAGCCTTCGATGGAAAGGTCCCGGGGGAAACTGTTCTTAAGAAAAACGATATAACGCCCGTGAACGTCATCAAGACGAAACGCCTGTCCCATGTCGCGAACCGGCGGGACCAGTTTATGAAGGGTGTTGCTGATCATTAATTTTTCGATCGCATCTTCCTGCTCGTCGGAAAGCTTGAACCCGCTGCCGGAGAAGATCTTGATCCCGTTGTCCTGATAAGGGTTATGGGACGCGGAGATGACTATGCCTGCGTCGGCACGCATGCTCTGGGCGATAAAGGCGATCCCCGGTGTCGGCAGGACGCCGAGCATGTACGGATTGCCTCCCATGGATGTGATCCCCGATTCAAGGGCGCCTTCAAGCATGTAGCCGGAGATGCGTGTATCTTTACCGATCACCACTCTCGGGCGATCGTGCGTTTTCTTGAGGATGTAAACCATTGCCTGCCCGATAGCAAACGCCATTTCAGCATTCATGGGATAGCGGTTCGCTTCGCCGCGCACCCCGTCCGTTCCAAAAAGTTTTCCCATCATTCAACCCCGTACGTATCCTTACAGTAACCCTATTATACCAGGAACTATCATTGTCATGCCAATTCCAGCTGCCATCTATCGGTGGAATATTTGTAAAGACGGCAGAATTGCCCCGGCCCGGACGCAATAATTTTCGACGATCTTCTGAAGCCATGCCACGCCGGCGTTGCAGGTCTCGACATCCAGGCTTTTTATCGATTCTATGTAAGGCGATCCCGCCAGCCCGCCAATCTTCTGAAAACGGGACAGGAAGTCATCCCGACATGCATCAATACCGGCATCCTTCAATGCTGCGCCGAAGAGCGATTCGATATCTGCGAACCTCTCATATAGCTCATTGCGTCCTTCCGTATCACTGCCGGAAGATCTCCGCGCTTTCTCGGAAAGCATTTTAAGGCGTTTCAGCCTTTCCTTCCCGGCAAGGGCCAGTTTATCGAGAAGCCCCGAGAAGATAAGGCCGCCGAACTCATGACGCTCGAGAAAAGGGCGCCTGACATGAATATACCATTCCTCGAGCGCCTTCAGGTTCGCGACATACACGATGTTGTTCTCGATTATCCGGCTGATATTCGGATAATCATGCCGTTTTATATCTATCGTCATCGCGGAATGCGTCCTCCCGACGATGAGCTTGTTTTCGACCAGGTAATCGCTCCTGATGACCGAATTTGCCGCAACGACATTCCCGTACCCCATCCGGACGGGGCCTACCATGCCGCCCTGGCCGCCGAGAAAGATCGGCAGCTGGTTAAGCATGACGCCGCGTGGGACATCTCCGATCAGGGACGGTGTTGTCTTATCGCCGTCCGGCGTGAAATTAAAATGAATGTACGAGCTGCCGACCTCGCTGTGGTCTTTTCTGCTCGTCCCGCCGGCCATCAGGCAGTCGCAGAAATTTATCAGGCTCCCGAGGGTAACAAAGGGAAAAAGTATCGTCTGTTTTATGCCCACGCAATGCGCGCCGCTTGCCTCTTCCTCGAGAATGCACCCTTCGCGCACATGCGCGCCGAGGCCCATCGATGACCCTTCAAGAAAAACGGACCCGCTGAAGTATCCCCCCTTGAGCTCGACCCCGGGTGCAAGCTGGCAGTTATCTATGGTTGCGGGGCCTTCATACCCTATCCGTGCGCCGGACGATATCACCGTCTTGTCGCCATAGATCCTCGAGCCCGGATAGATCGTCACGTCATTTCCGGATATATGGTCGATATCGACCTCGCGGCCCATATCTATCGTCAGGGGGTTCGCAATATCGACCCCTTTGTTCATCAACTGCACAACCTTATCGTAGCATCGAGGCTGGATATCCATGCTCGATCACCTCCGGCGTTTTGACGATCTGTCACGATTACGGGATAATCGGACCACAATCAGGTAAACCTGATGAAAATCATAACCGTTATCTCGTACCTTTGCAATATACAATCGCTCCCTGCGCCGTTATATGATAGAACGACGGGGCTTTCGGATGATGAAAAAATGAGAGGAAATTGTCGGCGCATGGTACTTTTATTCTGGTCTTATCCTTCTTACGGGTGTTATAAAATAACCTCAAATGCACGACCCTGATTATATCCCCGTTACAGCCGCCATTATAGAGAAGGACGGCGAGATACTCATCGCCCGGAGAAAACATCCCTTCATGGGATATCACTGGGAATTCCCCGGCGGAAAACTCGAAGACGGAGAAAACCTTGAAGATTGCCTCAAGCGGGAGATAATGGAGGAACTGGGCATTAAGATCGCCGTGGGCAGGCTCGTCTCGTCGAGAAAACATGTCCTGAACTGCCAATCAGCCATAATGCTCTATGCCTATCAGGCAGAGTATGTTTCGGGAGAGATCGTCCTGACAGACCACGACGCGGTCGCATGGGTCAAGCGCAAGGATCTGGTACAATACAGCTTTCCCGATCCCGACTGGCAGATCGTTAAGGACATCGTCGGGAAAGTGTGAACTCGAATCTGTTGTCAACCGCTCCGACATCATATACAATTGAGCCATGCAGAATTTGTCCACCCGACTGAAGGTTTTTCTCGTTATCTTTTTTACCGTGATGATATTCGGCACGGTGGGTTTCATGTATATCGAAAAGAGATCGCTCATCGATTCCGCCTATTTTGTTATCGTGACGATGGCGACAGTCGGATACGGCGATATTCACCCCATAACCGACCTTGGCAAGGCCTTTACCGTTGTCATTATTGTCATGGGGGTCGGGACCTTCCTCGGCGTCATTGCCAATATAACGGAAGTGGTGCTTACCAGGCGGGAAACGGAAAGCCGGATGCAGAAACTGAACATGGTGATCGGCGTCTTCTTCAGCGAGGTCGGGGTCGGGCTCCTCACTATCTTTTCCCGGTACGATCCCGAGTTCGATGTCATAAGGCCCGGGCTCATGGTCAATGCCAACTGGACAGAGAAGGACTTTCAGAAGGCAATAAAAGAAGCCGGCGCACACGATTACGGCGCAAAGATAGAACACATCGATTTCCCCGTATTGAAAAGCTTTCTCCTCGAGCGCCGCGACTTCCTCGTGCGGCTCCTCGAAAACCCTGTGCTCCTCGAACATCAGTCTTTTACCGACCTTTTACGCGCCGTCTTTCATCTTGCCGAGGAACTCTCCTACCGCCAGGACTTCGAGGATATCCCGAGGGCGGATTTGAACCATCTCGCGGGTGACATCAAGCGGGCATATCATTATATTGTCGTGGAATGGCTCGTCTACATGAGGTTCCTGAAGAATAATTACCCGTTCCTCTTTTCCCTTGCGCTACGGTTGAATCCGTTCGACAAGGAATCATCGGTGACTGTAAAAGGATAGGGCACGGCACTTTGCCGGATCGGCCATTAGCAAAAATGCTTTCAGAAGAAAAGACAAAAAAAGAAGCCTTGAACGGGTCGTTATCAGACGGGCAAATGTTTCCACCCGGAGCGACTGTCCAAGGCCTTTGAGGGGCCATCCCTTTACCTTGCGTGTACTGCTTCTTTCCGGTCAACAGCCCCGTTTGCCACTACCAGTTTTTTTTACTCGAGCCGGTAGTGGTTTTTACGCTCGGGTGGGGATAGCACTATAGTAAGTGTAGCAGGCCTTTTTATTTTGTCAAGCAGGCCTTTTTATTTTGCAGCGAGAAGCGACAGGAAATATTCCTTTATGGCGGGCGTCGTTGATGAGAAGTCGAAACGATCTATGAATGCATCCATTGCAAAACCTTTTCCCTCCCGAAAGACCGCGTTCATCCTCGCATAGATCTCTCCGGAGGCATCTTCGAACCATGCGGTCGAAATGATGTCCCTGTCTTCAATGCGGAGCATCTCACCCTTGACACGATAGGGTGTGCTGCACATGATGGGTTTGAAAAACTCGCATTCAGCCTTCCTTGTCATTCCAACTATCTTTGTCTTCATTACAATTGCGTACCAGACTATCACGTCGAGTATGCCGAATATCATTCCCCCATGAAGCACTTCCGCATACCCCTCGAACCTGTTGTCGATGAAAATGTCTGAATACACGATACCATTGTCATGAAATATCTGGAGTTTAAGCCCATCTTCCCGCTCCGGGCTTAAGAAGAAAGATTTCTTGTAAGCGGGAAGCCTGCCGTTCATGATGTCGCCTCAGGAGATGATTGTCTTTTTTTGCGGGAGGAAGGGGCATGCGATCCGGTTTGAGAAAGGTAGCTCATTCCAAGCTGGCCGCAGGCGGCTGATACGTCCTGACCCCGTGAATCCCGGATAAAAACTGTAAAATACCGGTTGAGGAGATACTCGTGGAACCTGTCGATCTCAGTTCTGTCCGGCCTTTCATATTCGGTATATGGTGACGGGTTATACGGTATCAGGTTGATCTTGCACTTTATGTCTTTCAAGAGGTCTGCGAGGCGCCGGGCATCTTCGAGCGAATCGTTGATACCCTTGATCAGGATGTATTCGAATGTGATCCTGGTTCTTTTCGTTCCTTTGAAATTTTTGGCAAAATCCATAATTTTGCCGACCGAATACAGCCTGTTGATGGGCATAAGCATGGACCGGGTATCATTGTCGGCAGCGTTAAGTGAAATGGCAATTACCGCCGCTCTTGAATCGAGCGCCCCAAGACCGTCGACAAG
>CAIQJW010000210.1 GCA_903872255.1 uncultured delta proteobacterium
ATCTCAGCGCGAAAGCTCCTGTCCTGCGTTTTGACCTTCTGTACAAAATCACTGACAGCCTTTTCCTGGCCGGTACCCAGCGAGAGCGTGAGCGTCAGGGGATGCTCGGGCGCAAGGACCATGAACGTCACGCCGTACAGAGTATCCGGCCGCGTTGTGAATATGGTAAAAGGCGACCCGTCTTCCAGCGTGAAATGCGCTTCGACCCCGTAGCTTTTGCCGATCCAGTTTTTCTGCATGCTTGTGACCTTTTCCGGCCAGCCCGGCAGTTTGTCACAATATTCGTACAACTCATCCGCATATTTGGTTATTGCGAAAAACCACTGCGTCAATTCCTTCTGGATGACCTCCTCGCCGCAGCGCCAGCAATTCCCGCTTTCGACCTGCTCATTCGCGAGGACGGTCTGGCATTTCGGGCAAAAATTCACGGGAGAGCTTTTGCGATAAACCAATCCCTTTTCGTACATCTTCAGGAACATCCACTGTTCCCACCGGTAATAGTCGACACTGCATGTGGCTATCTCGCGCTTCCAGTCATATCCGAAACCGAGTCGTTTCAACTGGCGGCGCATATAATCGATATTCTCGTACGTCCAGGCAGCGGGCTGAATCCCTCTTTCTATGGCGGCATTTTCCGCCGGCATGCCAAAGGCGTCCCATCCCATCGGATGGAGAACGTTCAGGCCCAGCATTCTCTTGTACCGGGATATCACATCGCCGATCGAGTAATTGCGTACATGCCCCATATGGATGTTCCCTGATGGATAGGGGAACATCTCGAGGAGATAGAATTTTTGTTTTGCGGTGTCCTCATCGACCTCGAATGCCCTGCTGTCTTCCCAGAATTTTTGCCATTTCTCTTCGATCGCATTCGGTTCATAGGGATTCATCTATTGTCTCCAAAATATATAACGTACCTGATACGGAATAATTGTCAGACCAGGCGCCGGTCTACCTCTCCTGCATCGCACGGATCCGGAGCCGCAGGGCATTGCAGCGTATAAAACCGCCGGCGTCTTTCTGGTCGTACACGGTATCCGTGTCGAATGTCGCAAATTCCTTCATGTAAAGCGAATTGTCAGATTTCCGTCCCGCCACGCTGCAGTTCCCCTTGTAGAGCTTCATCCGGGCCGTGCCGTTGACGACGGACTGTATCTCGTCCGTGAATGCCATCATTGCCTTCATCTCGGGAGAATACCAGAAACCGTAATAGATCAGCTCCGCAACCTTCGGGACGAGCCCGTCCCGGATATGCATTACTTCACGGTCAAGCGTAAGCGTCTCGACGGCGCGGTGTGCCGCATGGAGAATAGTACAGCCCGGGGTCTCATAAACTCCCCGCGACTTCATTCCGACAAAACGGTTCTCGACGATATCGACGCGTCCTATGCCATTCGCCCCGCCTATCTTATTAAGGTGGTCGACTATGGCGAAGGCCGACATCTTCTCGCCATCTACCGCGATGGGAATGCCCTTCTCGAAAGTGATCTCGACGTAGGTCGGCTTATCCGGGGCGGCTTCCGGCGATACCGTGGTTTTGAACATGTCCTCTGGCGGTTCCGACCACGGGTCTTCGAGAATACCTCCCTCATAGCTGATGTGCATGAGGTTCCGGTCCATGCTGTAAGGTTTTTTCTTCGTTACCGGAATTTCTATATCGTGTTTTTTCGCATAGTCTATAAGATCGTCACGCGACGTGAATTCCCATTCCCTCCAGGGTGCTATGATCTTTATGTTCGGCTCCATCGCATAGAATGTCAGCTCAAAGCGGACCTGGTCATTTCCTTTGCCCGTTGAGCCGTGGCATACGGCATCGGCATTTTCTTCACGGGCTATCTCGATCTGCCTTTTCGCTATGAGAGGCCGCGCGATCGATGTGCCCATGAGGTAATTGCCTTCATAGATCGCATTCGACTTTATCGCAAAAAATATAAAATCGCGCGCAAATTCCTCGCGGAGGTCTTCGATATAAACCTTGGACGCACCTGTCTTTACCGCCTTCTCCTTAAGCCCGACCAGTTCCTCCTCCTGGCCGACATCGGCTGCGTACGCGACAACCTCGCAGTCATATACGTCTTTGAGCCATTTGACAATGATAGATGTGTCAAGCCCGCCTGAATAAGCAAGGACCACTTTCTTAACTTTTTTCATCCTGACCTCCGTTTTTGTTCGGCGAGAGCCTCCGCCGGGCCCTTGAGAAGCCACTCAAGAAGCGCCTTCTGTACGTGCAATCGATTCTCTGCCTGAGTGAATATGACATCGCTGAAGCGCTCGAAAACCTCATCGGTTATCTCCTGCCCCCTGTATGCCGGAAGACAGTGCATGACGATCGCTTCGCGATCTGCAACTTTAAGCAATGTATCATCTATTTTGTACCCTTTAAATGCTTTTTTTCTGGATGCCTTTTCCTTTTCCTGACCCATGCTTACCCAGACATCGGTATATATTACGTCGGCATCGCGTACGGCCTCTGCGGGATCGTCGGTGAGCAAAAAGTCGGGATTCTCCGATGCCATCTTTACAAGTTCCCTGTCCGGAGTATATCCCTTCGGCGTGGCGATAGAGAATGGCATTTTCAGGAGTACCGCGGCTTCAAGCCATGAGTTCGCCACGTTGTTCCCGTCGCCGATATATGCGATCTTTACGTTTCTGAGGTCGCCTTTATATTCCCCGATCGTGAACAGGTCGGCCAGTATCTGGCACGGATGCAGCTCATCCGACAGGCCGTTTATGACCGGTATTGCGGCCCATTTAGCAAGGTCGTCAACTATGGTCTGGGAAAAGGTCCGGACCATTATTCCGTGGACGTACCGGCTCATGACCCGCGCCGTATCCTGAACAGGCTCTCCCCTGCCGATCTGGGTTTCAGCCGGGCTCAAGAAAATGGCGTGTCCGCCGAGCTCGTGCATACCGGCCTCAAATGAAAGGCGGGTCCGTGTCGATGCCTTTTCGAAGATCATGGCCAGGTTCTTGCCGGCAAGAGGCTGGTACGGTTTGCCCTTACGGCGCAATTCTTTGATGCGTTTCGCCCTTTTTAACAGGTGGTCGCATTCTTTTTTTGTAATATCGAGTAGTTTTGTAAAATCCCTTTTCACGCTCTTTTCCTTTCGAATATCCGGTCAGCTATTTCGAGGAATATGTCGATCTCCTCTTTTTTGACAATAAGCGGCGGGACAAGACGCAATGTTGTTCCCTTTGTGCAATTGAGGATGATCCCTTCAGCAATAAATTCCCGCGCAACCGCGTCACCGTCAAGGGAGATCTCTATACCCAGTATCAGGCCCATTCCCCGCACTTCCACGACAAAGGGGAATTTCTTCTGGATCGCGAGGAGCCCCCGGTAAAGGTATTCGCCGGATTCAACGGCATTCTTGAGTATCTTATCGTCTATGATCGTATTGAGAGTTGCCAGAACGGCAGCTGAAGCGAGAGGGTTCCCTCCGAATGTCGAGGCATGGGTCCCGGGTACAAAAGCTGACATTATCTCGTCGGTCGCTACGATCGCCCCGACCGGAAAACCATTGCCGAGGGCCTTTGCGAGGCTCATGATATCGGGCTCGATCCCGAACTGCTCGTACGCGAAAAAAGTCCCCGTCCTGCCGATACCTGTCTGGACCTCGTCGAGAATAAGAACAATGTCCTTTTCCTTCGTAAATTCCCGAAGCTGGCGGATATAATCCTTGTCCGCGACATGGACTCCGCCTTCCGCCTGAATGAGCTCCAGCATCACGGCGCACGTTTTATCGGTCGCGGCATTTCGGACCGCTTCAATATCATTGAACGGGACATGCACAAAGCCCTGTGTCAGGGGCTCGAAACCGACCCCGAACTTTTTCTGGCCCGTTGCTGCAAGCGTATTCACCGTCCTGCCATGGAAAGAGTTCTCCATGGTTATGATCTCGTGGCGGCCTTCACCGTATTTGCTCCAGGAATATCTTCGAGCGAGCTTGATCGCCGCTTCATTTGCCTCTGCGCCGCTATTGCAGAAAAAGACCTTGTCGCCGAACGAATTTTCGACCAGCAACTGGGCGGCCTTTACCTGCGGCTCCATATAAAACAGGTTCGACACGTGAAATAGCTTCTTTGCCTGCGCGGTCAGCCCTTCTACCACTTTTTCATGTGCATGGCCAAGATTACACACGGCGATGCCCGCCAGGAAATCAAGATAACGCCGGCCATTGATATCCCAGAGCCAGCAGCCCTCGCCCCGCGTGATGGCCATCGGGAACCGTGTATACGTGTTCGCGATGTATTGCGCTGCTTTCTTCATCAATTCTTCCTGCATTCTAATCTCCTATGATCTCGGTGCCGATTCCGGAATCCGTAAAAACCTCGAGCAGTATAGCGTGCGGTACCCGGCCGTCTACGACATGGGCCTCCCGGACGCCTGCCTTTAATGCATCAGTGCAGCATGTCACCTTCGGGATCATACCGCCGGTCACCACATTGTCATCGATAAGTTTTTCGATCTCAGAGCGCTTGAGCATCGAGATCAATTTCCCGTCCGCGCTCATTACACCTTCGACATCCGTCAGAAGAATGAACTTTTCCGCCGAAAGTGCCGCGGCGATGCTTCCCGCTGCCGTGTCGGCGTTGATGTTGTATGCCTTTCCGTCCACTCCGTCGGCTATCGGCGCAATAACGGGAATGTAACCATGCCGCGAGATGTCCTTGATAATGGCGACATCGACCGAGACTATCTCGCCGACGAGGCCGAGGTCTTTTCCTTCCACCTGTTTGGCTACAAGCAGGCGGCCGTCTTTACCCGAAAGGCCGATCGCTTTGCCGCCCATATCGTTTATATTCTTCACTATTTCTTTATTTATGCTTCCGGACAGCACCATTTCGACCACCTTCAGCGTCTTCTCATCGGTGAAGCGAAGGCCGTCGACGAACCGCGTCGGTATCTTAAGGTCCTTAAGCATCCTGCCGATCATCGGGCCGCCTCCGTGAACGATAACGGGGTTGATGCCCACATACTTCAAGAGCGCAACATCCTTGGCAAATTCCTTTTTCAGTGATTCCTCTTCCATTGCCGCGCCGCCGTATTTAATGACAAAGATGGAACCGGCAAATTTGCTGATATAGGGAAGAGCTTCCAGCAGCGTCTGTATTTTCTCGCTCATTATAAAACCCCGGTATACGTAAATATTACAGGATGTACCTGCTTAAGTCCTCTTTGTCGAGGAATTCGCCCAGTTTTTCCCGGACGTATGATCGTGAAACGTCGACCTTCTGGCCCTTTAAGTCGGGTGCCGTAAACGATATGTCGTCAAGGAGCTTCTCCATCACCGTATAAAGCCTGCGGGCGCCGATATTCTCGGTCATTTCGTTTACCCGCTGTGCAATGTCGGTGATCTCGCGTATGGCCTCCTCGCTAAACTCAAGATCGACACCCTCTGTTTTGAGAAGGGCCTTGTACTGTTTGATAAGGGCATTATCGGGTTCGGTTATGATCCGGTAAAAATCATCCTTGTTGAGGGCATCGAGTTCAACACGGATCGGGAAACGTCCCTGCAGTTCAGGGATAAGGTCCGCCGGTTTTGACATGTGAAATGCCCCCGCCGCTATGAAGAGGATATGGTCTGTTTTTACCAGGCCGTATTTTGTC
>CAIQJW010000211.1 GCA_903872255.1 uncultured delta proteobacterium
ACTCCTTACTCCTTACTCCTTACTCCTTACTCCTGACTCCTTACTCCTTACTCCTTACTCTTTACTCTTTACGCCTTACGCCTTACGCCTTACGCCTCATCACTTCACAGAAATGAGTTCAATGTCACAAATCAACACCGCATTAGGCCCAATGATCTGGCCGGCGCCGCCTTCGCCGTATGCCAGTTCGGAGGGGATGTAGAGGCGCCATGTCGAACCTGCGGGCATCTTTGTCAACGCTTCGGCCCATCCTTTGATCGTCTGGTTTACAGGAACATCGGCGGGTCTATTTTTCCAATGAGAATTTTCAAATTCATATCCGTCCATCAACCGTGCCTGATAATGTATTGTTACGATATCGGTCATCTTTGGGACCTTGCCGGCGCCTTCCTTAAGGACCCAGTATTGAAGACCGCTGGGCAGCGTAACAATAGACTTGCGCTGTTTGTTCTCTTTCAGGAACGCTTCGCCCTCGCGCTTGTTCTTCTGGCCGAGCTTCGTCATAACCTCTTTATCATAATTGTCGAGGGCGGCCTTGATCTCCTGGTCGGACATACTGATCTGTCCGCGTATCGCATCGCGGACGCCCCGAACGATCATATCGGGATCAATCTCGAGGTCCAGGTTTTTCATGTTGCGGCCGATGCCTACCCCTAGGGCGTAGCCGGTCTTTTCCCTGGCTAATGCGGGTGCGTTCCTGGTCTGAGCCGTTACCGGGACAGCAAATCCGGCGACGACGAAAGAAAGTATAATTGTCACAATCAAGTATCTTGATTTTATTACTGAAACAGAATTCATTCCGCCTCCTTCCAAGCAGGTTACATTGTATTGGTTTTTGGTTGATTCATATGTTATTCCATGGCCTTAGAATTGTCAAATTCAATAATCGTGCCAACAATAGCTTTACATACCAGCAAAGAAATTGTACATTACTGCAACAAAAAATTTTTTAACATTTCAGGAGATCGGACGATGTCAGACGAACAGATCA
Organism: uncultured delta proteobacterium; assembly: GCA_903872255.1. GTDB lineage: Bacteria > Desulfobacterota > Syntrophorhabdia > Syntrophorhabdales > Syntrophorhabdaceae > Delta-02. The sequence goes on from CAIQJW010000211.1 coordinate 992, forward strand.
TCAACCAGGAAAATACCGAGGAAAGGAGCAACGAAACCGGCCACGAAGAAGATTTCGCACAACTTTTTGAACAGAGCACACAGTCCGTTAAGAAACTTGAACCCGGACAGAGAGTGACCACGAGAGTCGCTGGGATCTCAGGCGACTTTGTTTATATCGACCTAGGCGGAAAAAGTGAAGGAGTTCTCGATAGGAAAGAGTTTCTTAATGAGGAAGGCGCGCTTACTATCCAGGACGGTGACGAGCTCGAGGCATATTTTGTAACTGTAGAAAATGGCGCCAGGAAATTCACTACCCTTGTTCACAGTTTCCCGAGTATTACCCTTCAAAGCATCAAGAATGCATTCGACGCAGATATTCCCGTCACGGGCAAGGTTGCATCCGAACTTAAGGGCGGATATGAGATCCGTGTCGGTAAAGTACGCTGTTTTTGCCCCTATTCCCAGATGGACCTCAAGGGAAGCAGGGATGCGGGGACATACATAGGAGAGACCTTTCCTTTTAAAGTACTCGAATATAAAGAACGCGGACGCAACATAATATTATCGCGCCGAGCTCTTCTTGAAAAAGAGCTCGAGAAAGAAAAGGAAAAGTTAAGAGAGATTCTGACTGTCGGTATGGAAGTCACCGGACGGGTCAGGTCAATTCAGAAATTCGGCGTCTTTGCTGATATAGGCGGAATTGACGGCCTGATACCTTTAAGCGAATTGTCGTGGGTTAAGGGGATCAAACCTGCCGATCAGGTAAGCATCGGCGATGAGGTCAAGATCAGGATACTGGAAATCGATTGGACGAGAGATCGTATAACATTAAGCCTGAAAGCAGTTCTTCCCGATCCGTTCCTGTCAGTTCCCGAAAAATATCCCGTCGATTCCACAGTACAGGGTGCGGTAGTCCGCCTTGAGAATTTCGGGGCTTTTGTCAATCTGGAGCCGGGCATCGATGGACTTATCCCTATCTCAAAGATGGGAGCCGGAAGAAGGATAAATCACCCGAAGGAAGTTCTCGAAACGGGACAGCAGGTAGAAGCAAGGGTGGTCGATATCAGTACAGAGAAAAGGCGCCTGACGCTTTCTATGGAACGTAAGATCATTATCGAAGCGGTGGACCTTCCCACCATCGGAACGCTTCTTGAGACACATGTTGAACGCGTTATCTCATCGGGTATCATTGTAAAGATAAAAGACGGCCTGACCGGGTTTATCCCGAACTCCGAAATGGGTACCCTGAAAGGAACGAATCACGTCAAGATGTTTCCCGTCGGTTCGACCATGCAGTCAGTCGTCGTCGCAACAGACCCTGCCCGCGGCCGTGTGAGCCTCTCGAGGACCAAGGTTGATGACAAGATCGAGCATGACAGCTATACGCAATACAGGGATAAAGTGAAGGACGAAGAACGTTCGGACGAGAAACTCGGTAGTCTCGGCGAATTATTGAGGAATAAACTGGGATTGTAAACAGGCAATTATCGGGGGCCTATGAATAATTTGCTGAGTAACAACAGGGGCAGCGTGGGGCGCTGGATAGTCATTATCGTAGTCGCCGCTGCCGCCTTTTTCGGCTACCAGTATTTTAAGAAGACGCCGCGGTACGCATTGATCCAATTCAAGAAATCCGTCATGTTCTCGAATGCCGAGGGGACCCGGGAGTTTATTGACCTTGATAAGGTCGCTGCCCGCCTGCCTGAGAGTTACACAAACAAGGAACCCGATGAGAAAGTCAAAAAACGCCTCGTCGGCGAACTTGACTCACCGACCGAAAAATCTATTTTTAAACCCGTAAAGAATTGGTCGGTGCTCATAGTGCCTATCGCAGTATCAGAGAACCAGATGTCGGCCACCGTAATACCCATTGAGGGAACCAAAATAACGCTGGAAAAAACTACCCAGGACCAATGGATCATTACCGCGTTGGATATCTCAGAATAAAAGATCCCGCAGTCTATGAAAACAAAGAAATCACAACCAGGAATGGGTTTCGTAATTGCCGTTGTTGTATGCGCCGTCATTGCGGTTACATCAACAATCGGCTTCCTGTATTTCAGAACCACGCCCTACTATAGTCTCTACATGTTTAAAAAAGCGATCATTAACCGTGATGCGCCCACCGTCCTCAAATACCTCGATACGGACAGCATACTCGACGACATGGCCAAAGACGCCCTTGCCCGCATGAATAAGAAAGAACCGGCCAAGAATAAATTCGAAGAGCATATGCAGAATGCAGGAAAGGACGTTGTCCGGCAGCTCCTTCCCCAACTCAAGAAACAGATGGGCGATGCGCTCACCGGTTTTCTCCTGTCGGACGATAACGCGGCCATGTTCAAAGACCTCGGCAAGGTGACGGTGTTTGCCTTTACGGTGGATGTTGAGGGTGATACTGCCCAAGTCCGGCAACGGGGCAAGGACAAGGTAAGCTTCAAAATGCGCAAGGCCCCAGAGGGGCACTGGCGCATCAATTGGATAAATCCGGACGATTTCAAGATGTTTAAATAAGGGTACGGGCGATTGACTCCATGTATTAAGTCCCCTGATACCGCGGAGTTCCCCACGCCATCGTCATCCCGGTTTACCGGGATCCAGTGGCTTTTCTTTTTCTTTAGAACTGGTTATTAATACGATCGAGATGTTTAAACCGCGCTGAAACACCATCTACTCAAAGACATTATCAAAATAATGAACGCAAAGACAAAGACACTGGATCCCGGCAAGCCGGGATGACGATGGTGTTATTGATGGAATTACTTTTACTTATAGTTAGATAGCATGTATAGTTAGTACATTACATCACTATTTAAAGCTATCACCATGTTATTACATACCTTTAAATTACATATATACAACCTGTTGCCCGAAGATAAAAAAAGCCAGTCGTCAAAGGCGACTGGCTTTCGGGTTAACGTAATTTACTGATTAATCGTCGGAGGGAAGCTCTTTTAACTGCTTCAGTGAAAATACCGGCCCGTCCTTGCAGATGTACTTGTGGCCCAGGTTGCAGCGGCCGCACAGGCCGATACCGCATTTCATCCTTGCTTCGAGCGTGGTGATGATGTTCTCTTCGGGGAACTTCAGTTCCGCCAGGCCTTCAAGGACGAATTTGATCATGATCGGGGGGCCGCACGTAATGGCGATTGTATTGTCTGCCTTCGGGGCCTCTTCTTTGAGGACGGTAGGCACGAAGCCTGTCCGCTTTTCCCATCCGGGAAATTCATTATCTACGGTGAGGATGAGGTTCACGTCAGATCTATCTTCCCATTCTTTGAGTTCATCCTTATAGCACAGGTCGGGGGGCGTCCTCGAGCCATAGATAATGGTTATATCTTTGTAATCCGCTCTGTTGTCGAGCATGTAGAGGATAAGCGTTCTCAACGGTGCGAGGCCGATGCCGCCACCGATGAAGAGGATGTTCTTACCCTTCATATCTTCATACGGGAACCAGTTGCCGAGCGGCGCTCTGACCCCGATAACGTCTCCTTCATATATTCC
>CAIQJW010000212.1 GCA_903872255.1 uncultured delta proteobacterium
CATATACAGGGATATCAGGAGTTACAAAGGGACTTACATAAACCTCTCGTTTTCTCATTCCTTTCCCCTGAACAAAATCGTTGCCCTGGACCTCGGAGCATCATTCGGCTACTTCATAGGGGACAGCGATTACTGGAGGACGTACCGGGAATCGACCGGTGATTACACGGGAGGAAAGTACCAGGGTTTTCACGACGCGATGCTCAAGGCGGGACTCAGCATCAACGTAACAAAAGCATTCGTGATCCAGCCGGTCGTGCAATACTGGTTCCCGTTGTCATCCAATGCCGGCAGGGAATATTCTACGACCCCCGGGGCCGATATAAAAGATTCCTATAACCCGAATGGGCCTGTGAACCACAATCTTGTCTACGGGGTCGGTTTTGTTTACAGTTTCTGATCCGGGAGAGTTTGACAGTTTGTGCCGGTTTCCCCAAAACCATTTGACATTTCTCATAGCGAATATCACAATTATCTGAAACAGCCAATTATTTCAGCGGCAAGATAGATGAGGGTGCGACAGAGATCCTTCGGGTATTCGGCAAACCATGGATATGACCCAGATGAAAGTCCTTTATGCAGCGTTCGATGCGTACCCCGGGCACAAGGGTGCCCAGGCGCACATCAGGTCCAACCTGCGTGCAGCGAAAGAGCACGGATACGATGCAACTCTTTTATGTCTCGGCGGCAGGGGCAGTTTTCAAGATCCCGAATCTTCGGCTGCCGTACACGCATGTGCCGCTAACCAGCAAAACCTGCTTAAGCGCAGTGAAGAGTTCGGGCGTTTCGTATCGATGAAGGCCGACAGCATGGTCGATGATCCTCCGGATATCATTCATTTCCGTGATATCTGGAGTGGAATGCCGCTTCTCTCACACAACGTTTCGCGGAGCAGCCGGCTCGTGTATGAGGTGAACGGCCTGCCTTCCATAGAGTTGCCAAACCGCTTCCCTCGTGTGGCCCGAAACCCCTCGCTGCTCAAGAGAGTGCGGGCCATGGAAGACGAATGCCTCGATCGTTGCGACCGGATAATTACCGTTTCCGGCCGGACAGCGAGTTACCTTTCCGGGCGCGGCTACGACGAAAAGAAGATCAGCCTTATTCCGAACTCTGTGGACCCTGCCCTTGCCGATAACGGCATCGATATACCCGAAGGTCTGCAGGATATTATTTCCCGGCCTGAAAAGATCATCCTGTACACAGGCACACTTGCTTCGTGGCAAGGCGCACATACCCTTATCGACGCATTATCGCATCTGAGGCATCGGAGCGATTTTCTGCTCGTCATCATCGCTTCGAACAAAAGAAATTTTTTTCGCCTGAAGAGGCGTATCTCGTCGCATGGGCTCGCTGAGCGGGTAATTATTCATGAGCGGCTCTCTCATCGCAGGACCGTTTCGCTCTGCAAAAAAGCGTACGTGTGCGTGGCGCCGCTTGCGCGCGGGCCCCGCAACGAGTCGCAGGGCTGCTGCCCGCTCAAGATCGTTGAGGCAATGGCATGCGGTACCCCGGTCGTGGCATCCG
>CAIQJW010000213.1 GCA_903872255.1 uncultured delta proteobacterium
AAACAACGCAATTCAGCACGCATATTCAAGCGAGGAAGGCCATGTCGTGGATCTTAGCATCTCGTACGCACCGGGCGAGATCGTCACGAAGATAAGCGATACGGGGAAGCAGATGAAGCTTTATGTTCCGGGCCCTCCTGATTTTGACCCGGATGATTTAAAGACAGTACCGGACCATGGACTGGGACTTTACATAATCCACTCCGTGATGGACGAGATCACGTACGAAACATCGGGCAATATCAACACCCTCACCATGCGCAAAACGTTCTATCGGAGCTAAAAAATACCCCCCATTCCAGGATAAGCCCGCAATTGTCCCGATCGGATGAAACGGCATGCAGCCTCGTCGTCAAGACCCCCGGTTTGACACGGCCGGAAAATCTGTTGTATGAAATAGTTATGAATAAAATGAACTCACCCAAAGGTTTCCCCGGCGCGGTGCTCCGCGAATACCACAAAAATATTGTAATGCTGCCCGATCCTTAGGACCTCGTCCCTGGTAGGACCCTTCATGAATAGATCTTCTAATGACCTTCTTTCTGACGAATGCCTTTATATCACCGGCAAGGGCGGTTCTTTTGTCTCTTTCCTTATAGCCCATTCCGGTAAAAGGGTCCTCGTCATCTACGAGGACGAGGAATCTGCCGAGCTGCTGCGCGAAGAGATATCATATTACGGCACTACCGATGTCGCATTCTTCCCGCCGTACGAGAACCGTTTTTTCGAGGAGGAGGATACTGTAAAGAGGACCGGCTTCCTCTACCGGCTAATTACGGACGAACGTTTCATCGGGCTATTTCCCGCATCCTCTCTTACACGTCCCCTGCCCCCTCCCAGGTCAATGTCAGATGATGCCTTGAAGCTTAAGGTAGGACAGGTGATCTTCATCGAGGATATACACGATGCCCTCGACGCGAAGGGATTTGAGCTTGCCCCTCTCGTCAGGGAAGCAGGGCAGTATGCCAAACGCGGTAGCATTATAGATCTTTTTCCTCCGGCTACCGAAAAACCCGTCAGGTGCGAATTCATCGGCGACCAGATACTTTCACTGCGTTATTTTAACGCCGCAACACAAAGGTCCGAGAAAGAGATACACGAGATCGCCGTGAACAGCCTGAAGCATGAGGCCGCCTTAGATTCTGCGACTATCCTCGACTACCTCGACCGGGCAATTGTCCTCGCACACCCGGGGACATCCTGCATTGATGAGGCCATCAATGAAACCGGCCCTGAAATGCGGCAGCGCTGGAGAGACCTGCTCGGATGTTCGGGCCAAATAGATTTTTCGGGAATAGTAGGCGCGGATGGAAATGAAAAGGTCGTTAAGGCCGTTTCGAATGATGACCTCCGGCAGCTCTTCAGCGCACAAAAGACCCGCATCTTTCATATCCTCCGAGAAAAGCTGCAGAAGGAATGGTCCCATTATCCCTTTGTCTATCTGTTCGCAAATACAGGCCACCAGGCCAGGCGCCTGCAGGACATTTTTGAAAATTACGGGCTCGTCCTACCCGTTCTCACGAAGATCGGATATCCGAAAAAAGCGAGGGAATGGGGCATCATCGAAGGCCCCATCAGGCGCGGTTTCCGGACTGACGACATTATCGTGCTGACCGAGGATGATATAGTTGGACCCAAAAAGAGGGTCGTCAGGAAGAAGTTGGAGAACCAGGATGAATTTCTCTCAACCTTCCGGGACCTCAATACCGGCGAATGGGTGGTCCATGTCGACCACGGTATCGGTATTTACCGGGGCATCACCGCGCTGACCGTGAACAATTACACGAAAGATTTCCTTCTGATCGAATACCTTGGAGGGGACAAGCTCTACGTCCCCGTTGATGACCTGCACCTTGTCCAAAAGTTCATCGGCGGCGAGAAATTCAAGCCTAAGATCGACCGGCTGGGATCGAAATTATGGATCAATACAAAGAAACGGGTCCGCCG
>CAIQJW010000214.1 GCA_903872255.1 uncultured delta proteobacterium
CGTCGACGGCGCCTTTGTCATCAGGGAAAGCCCCGTGAAATCTCTCCCTGAGGCTGTCATACCCGTAAGGAAAAGTGAATTCGAACCTCGGATCCAGGCAGCGGAATGAATCGAAACCATCCTTGTCAAAGAGACACACGTTGACATGGTCCGACAGACCGAGGTATCGGAAGAGGACGTCGAGGGGTTCCCCCTTACCGAGGCCGCCGGCATAATGAAAGCCGGTATCAAAAAAAAGCCCCTTTCTCGTGAAGCCACTGATGGTAGGCGCGATACGCCCCGACTTTTCGACGAGGGCAACGCTTAAGCCGTGCTTTGCCAATATCAGGGCCGATGTCATCCCCGATACGCCGCCGCCTATGACCGTATAGTCGTAATTCATGGGGTAAAGTTGAGGACCAGGCAGGAATTGGTACCGCCAAACCCGGCGGCATTGCACATAACCCTGCCGGGGTGGCTTTCAATGGTCTCCCGTACGATGTTCAGTTTTGCGGAGTGCTCATCGGGTTCGTGAAAATTGATGTTGGCAGCGATGAAACTCTGCTCAGCCATTATGGTCGAGTACACCACCTGGGACGCTCCCGACATCCAGAGCTCGTGGCCGGTCATTGACTTGAGCGAGGAAACATACGGGGTACCGGGCCCAAAAACCTCTGAGATGGCCTCGGCCTCAACGGCATCCCCCTGGGGAGTGGATGTGGCGTGTGCACAGACATACCCGATATCTGAGGGTTTCAAACCTGCAATCTTTAAAGCCTTCATCATGGCACTCTTAAGACCATCCCGGCTCGGCATAGAAAGGTACATACCATCGGAAGAAAAGGCATAAGAGGCAACCTCTCCCAAGATCCTGGCACCCCGCCTTTTCGCTGCGTCCATGCTTTCCAGCACCAGGGCCGCTGCGCCGCCTCCGGGGACAAGGCCGTCGCGATCTTTGTCGAAGGGGCGGCTCGCCGCTTCGGGATTATCGAAGGAAGTTGAAAATGCCCCGAGCGCGTCAAAGCTGCACATCGACTCCCAATTGATCTCCTGGGCACCGCCGCATATGACCCTCTCCTGCTTGCCGAGGGCAATGAGGTCGGCGGCCTGTCCCACCGCGTGGCCCCCGCTCGAACAGGCCGATCCGATGGTCCAGCAGGCGCCCCTGGTCTTCAGAATGGTGTTGAGGTTCATGGTAATAGTTGAGGTCATGGAGCGGAACACAAGGCCACTCCCGATAGAACGCGACTCGCCATGCTGCCTTAAGAGGTCTACCTGTTCCACGGCAGCTATACAGCTTGAATCACATCCGAATATTATGCCCGTCTCTTCGTTCTGTATATCATCAGGGTTGAGGCCAGACATACCCAATGCCTCCATTGCCGCCGCATAGGCCTGTATGGCAAAATCGGGCATCGTCTTCCGCAGTTTTTTCGAGAGGACCGTTTCGGGGTTGAAGCCGTTTATGGCCCCTGTCAGGGGGCTGCGCAATCCCACTTCGGCGCGCTTATCGTCGTATATAATACCGGACCTTCCCTGGCGGAGCGATTCTCCTGCTGCCTTCGTGTCCGTGCCGAGACAGGATACAATGCCGATGCCGGTGATCGCTACCCTATTCATGCCATCCTCTCAATTATTTTCCTTTCGCCTTGTGGTTAATTTACCATGAGCACCGGTTATTCCCGGGATCATTGCAAAACTCCCACGAGGTTCTTCACGTGACCTTCGTTCTTTGGCTCGATGTAGCTTCCGTAAGCTTCTTTCAGGGGGCCAAACCTGAAGCGGCCGGCGAGGCGCGTAAGATAATAACGGTATATGCCGAAGTACATGCCATACATAGTGGCGGCAAGGGAGTTGCATTTCCAAACCTGCCGGTTCGCTCCGCAGGGATTGAATTCGTAAGGGTGGCAGAAGTAATTAAAGGCCATTCCCTTCTCGTTGAGGCTTGCGTAATATCTTATCTGAAAGCCGATCGGGACGTAGGCGCAGAAGAAGCCCCCGTTGAAAGGCACGGACCGGTTCAGGAACCTGAAAGAAGTAATGGGGATAACGGTCAGGCGGTCTTTGTACCGGAAGGGCATCATATCCCAAGGGGAACGCCCGAGGTGCTTCAACAAGGCCGGCTGCGCCGTGTTGTCAACACTGTATCCCGCCTCGATGAGCACATCGTATGCCCAGGGTGTGCGCGCCGTAATCCCCCAACTCGGGGAACGATACGTGGAAACTTCTCGTGACAGGATGTCCTCAAGCCTTTTCTTGCTCCTGACAACGTCATTGCTGAACCTTTTTTGCTGAAGCTGTTCGGCGACGATGTGCTCATATCCGTGAGAACCGATATCGTGGCCGCCGCCGGTGATCGCCCTTATCAGGCCGGGAAAGTGCTCTGCCACATACCCGGGCACGAACATTGTGGCCTTGAGCCCCAAACCATCCAGGAACTCAAGAAGACCATACGTCTCCTTTTCCACCAGGTATTCCGATGAAAAGCTTAGACCGTTCTTTGTCTTCAGGCTGTAGGCAAGGTCGTCGATATCAAAACAGAGCGCGTTTATAACGCCGGCAGAGGCCTGCGTGTTCTCGATCACGGTCAATTTTCGCGAATGGGGTGGTCCCATGTCATCCTAAGAAACTCTCTTTAAGGCCCTTAACCGGCCTTTAAGGGGTGTGCCCTACATATATGCGCCGCCGTTGACGGCAATGATCTGGCCCGTGATATACGCCGCCTTTTCCGAGGCAAGGAAGCTGACAGCTTCCGCGACCTCCCAGGATTCCCCGAACCTTCCGAGCGGGATCATGGGCAGTACCTTTTCCTTCGGCAGGCCTTGGGTCATATCGGTCTCAATGAAGCCGGGAGAAACTGCGTTCACCAGTATGTGCCTTTTGGCAACCTCGGCGGCAAGGGCCTTCGTGGCGCCTATCAGACCGGCTTTTGCGGCGGAATAGTTAACCTGACCAGGCATACCGCTTTGTCCCGAGGTTGAAGCAATATTAATGATGCGCCCCTCGCGTTTCCTTAACATATTGACAAGGACAAGCTTTGTGACAAAGAAGAACCCGTCAAGGGCGACGGAAAGGACGCCCTTCCACTCCTGTTCGCTCATCATGGCCAGGATCGTGTCCTTCGAGTACCCGGCATTGTTGACGAGAACGTAGGGCGTGTCGGTCTCAAGGAGTGGAGTAAGTGCAGTCCTCACGGCTTCGCCGTCAGTAACGTCAAAAGGAAGCAGGAGGCACTCCCCGCCCCTTCGCCCGA
>CAIQJW010000215.1 GCA_903872255.1 uncultured delta proteobacterium
ACTGGATCCCGGTAAACCGGGATGACGGCGGGGGTGGTTTATTCCGGTATTTTGCGCGCTCCCGGCGAGAAGAAAATCATTGCGACACAGTCTCGAAGGCGGCGCTCCATTTTTCGAACTATTGAAATAAAGGCAAACACTGGATTCCTCCAGTTTTTTCTCGACCTCTTTCCCGGTATTGTGATTATACTATTTTCTATGGAAATCATTACCGCTAAGAACCTGACTAAGGATTACAGCGGATTCAGGGCTGTCGATCATGTCAGTTTTTCGATTATCTCGGGAGAATGCTTTGGATTCCTCGGCCCTAACGGAGCAGGTAAGACCACGATCATGCGTGTGCTGTATTGCTTTATGCCGCCTACTTCCGGTGATGTCAGGGTTCTTGACCTTGATGTGACAAGAGACGCAAGCCTGATCAAATCGCGGATGGGTGTCATGCCGCAGGATGACAGTCTCGACCCCGATCTTTCGGTAATGCAAAATCTGGTGGTGTATGCACGGTATTTCGACATACCGAAAAAAACATCATCCATTATGGCTAAAGAACTCCTCCTGTCCGTCGGCCTCACCGATAAGATGAACTCCGGCATCAGGGAGCTTTCGGGCGGTATGAAGAGAAGCCTCCTTCTTGTCAGGTCGGTGATAAATGACCCGGAAATTATAATACTTGATGAACCAACGACAGGTCTCGACCCGCACAGCCGGCAGATGGTCTGGAAGAGGCTTGCAGAACTCAAGGCCCAGGGCAAAACCCTGCTTCTCACTACCCACTATATGGAGGAGGCCCAGAGGCTTTGCGACCGGGTTGCCATTGTGGACAGAGGCAAAATTATCGTGATCGCGTCGCCCGAGGAGCTTATGGACCGGCACGGCGGGAATCTCGAAGATGTTTACCTGAAACTTACGGGGCGTAAACTTGAAAGTTAAGCGTGCGTACAGGGTCTGGCAGCGGCACCTGACGGTATATACGAAGCTTTACCTGTCAAGCATTGCCCTTAACTTTGTCGAACCCGTCCTCTACCTTGTCGCCCTTGGTTTCGGCCTCGGCGGATACATCACGGAAGTACAGGGAAAACCCTATATAAATTTTATCGCACCGGGCATTATCGCCTCATCATCCATGTTCGCCACGGTATATGAATGCACATATTCCACGTATGTGCGAATATTCTATCAAAAGACGTTTGACGCTATCCTGGCGACCCCTGTCAATATTGATGATCTTATAGCAGGAGAAATGATGTGGGGGGCAACGAAAAGCGTCCTCTACGGCATTATAATCATCGGGACGATCAGCGCCTTTAATCTTGTTGATTCCGCGCTCGTCATCCTCGTTATCCCCCTTCTCTTTTTGAGCGGTCTTATATTCGCGGAGATATCCCTTGTCTGCGTGGCCCTAGTGCCGGGCGTCGATTCCCTGAACTATTTCTACACACTTTTGATGTCGCCGATGTTTCTGTTTTCCGGTATATTTTTCCCGCTGGACACCATGCCGCCTTTTGTCAGCAGGATCGCCTGGTTTACCCCGCTGTATCATCTGACCAACGTCTGCAGGTCGTTAGCCGCCGGCCGCCCCGCACAGGCTGTTGAGGGCATACTGTGGATAATAGCGGTCGTAATCATACTGTCCCCGCTGCCCTTTTATTTTATGCGGAAAAGGATAGTCCGGTAGATGAAGGACCGTAAAACGTGAATCGTAAAACGTAAGGAGTCAAAAATAAAATAGCATCGATAGTGCAGGTCAATGTTTTTTACAATTTACGATTCACGGGTTCTCATAGTCGAGCAAACGCAGAATGATCTTATCCACTGCCCTGTCTATCGCGGCTGTCGATGTATGGCCGTTGGAGATGATCGAAAAGACCAGGTTCTCGTCCCCGTATGTTGTCAGGTATCCGGAGAGGCTCCTGACGCCTGCCATTGTGCCGGTCTTTGCGCGGATAAGGCCGGAAGCGCGTGATCCCTTGAGTCGGCGCGACAGGGTGCCGTCAATGCTCATGATCGGAAGGGATTCGTAGAAATATGCGGAGTATGGGCTGCCGGCCATGACCTTGAGGAGACGGGCGATCTGGCCGGGCGTGATGAGGTTCTGCCGGGATAGGCCGCAGCCGTCGGCCATTACGACGCCACGTGTATCGATCCCGGCTTTATCAAGCGCCTGAAGGGCAATAGCGGCTGCATTTCTGGTTGAGAACGTATCTCCTGACGTTCTGCCGATCGCAAAAAGAAGCATCTCTGAATAGAGGTTATTGCTCAGCTTGTTGACAACCTTGATGATCTCTGAAAGCTTGACAGATCGATAGACGGCAAGGGTGCGCGGCTGCCCGTTCTTTTTTCGTTGAGGGATGTCGGCAATATTCGGGCAGTTGCGGGCACACAG
>CAIQJW010000216.1 GCA_903872255.1 uncultured delta proteobacterium
CGCAGGGTACCTCTTTCACCATCACCTTCCCTTACGAAGGCGGGACCAGCGGGTGACGAGAAGACCATCCTCCTCGTAAAAGACGGAGCCCTCATCGCCATCATGGAGAAAGAAACGCTCAACCGGCTTCGGTATACAGCTCGTCGACATACTCACCGTACAGCTTGACGGGACCATCCGACTTGAACGGAGGAAAGGTAGGACGAGGTTCATTCTGGAATTCGGGGTGTAACGGTATTTGCGCACTAGCTCCGCGGCCTCTCGCTTTCATGTAGTAATAGATCTTCTGTATCGCTGATGAGGCTGAGGATTGGTAGGTGCTATACGTAACAAAATTGATTGACCTTTAGACCCACCGGGGTCATCATCTAATCTGCTCTTCCCTGAAAGTGATCCTGAACTCCGTGCCGTTGCCCCTCACGAGCTCCATGGTGCCTTCGAGCTGTTCCACCAGTGTGACGACTAGCTGCATCCCCATGGACTCCGTGTCCGTATGGTCTAAGTCGGCAGGGATGCCTATGCCGTTGTCCGACACGGTGAGGACCAGCCGCTGTCCGTCCCCGTTCTTCAGGCTGACGCCTATCCTGCCGGGGCGGTCCCCGGGGAAGGCGTGCTTAAGTGAGTTTGTAACAAGCTCGTTGATGAGGATCCCCAGTGGCATGACGGTGTCGATGTCGAGGAAGAGAGGGTCTACATTAATGTCCAGATTGATGTTGGGGCCGATGGAATAGGCCCTGAGGAGGCCGCGAGAGAGGTCCCGTATGTAATCGCGCACATCGATGCGGGACAGGCCCTCGGTCTGGTAGAGTTTATCATGGATGAGCGCCATCGACCTGATCCGGTTTATACTTGCCCTGAATATGTCTATGGCCTTTGTATCGGTGAGGTTCCTTGACTGCATGTTGAGGAGGCTCGAGACGACCTGCATGTTGTTCTTCACGCGGTGGTGGACCTCCCTGAGGAGGACCTCTTTTTCTTTGAGGGAGGCTTTGATCTGGTCTTCGGCCTGCTTGCGGTCGGTGATATCCATATATGTTCCGAGCACTCCGATGATCTCCCCATCAGAACTGCGTAGAGGTATCTTGCTCGTCAGAAGCATGATGATATTTCCCTCGGGCGTCGTCTGAGGTTCTTCGATGAATAACTTGCTGCAGCCGCTCTCAATGACCTGGAGGTCATCGCTGCGATATAATTCCGCATGATCCCGCCATACCATTTGGTAATCATCTTTTCCGATGATGTCCTTAGGATCGTCAAATCCTGCATCGCGGGCAAATACCGTGTTACAACCCAGGAAGATGAGATTCTTGTCCTTCCAGAATACCCTCACGGGTATGGCGTCAATGATCCCTTTGATGATCTGTTGTGATGCTCGTAACTCATCTTCCACCCGTTTTCGTCTTCTTATTTCAAGCAACAGGTAGACAAGAATTCCGCACAAAACGATGAAGGCACCGAGAATGGCAAGCAGCTGCGGTCTGTACTCATCCAGCGCAGAAACAGGTTTGTTGATCAGAATGCTCCCCTGGGGGAGGTTTTTTTCAGCAATGCCGAAACGCTGCATCGCTCTGTAATCGAACATGAACTTGTTTGGGCTGTTAAGCAGTACCGGGATGGACCCGATATCGGTGCCTGAGAGGATTTTCATAGCCATCCGGGCAGCAGCTTCTCCCTGAGAGTAGGCGGTTACCATGTGCCCTCCCAGAACCCCTGATCCCATCCGGTTATCACCCACAACAAAGCCCGGCACTGGTGAGCTTTGTACAAGGAATAACGCGCTCTCCTTAACAGTGTGGCTGGTTCCGTTTTTGTCAACAAAATGATGGAGCAAAAGCACAATGCTGTCGCTGTTTAGCTTTGACAGCGTTTGGGCAAGTTCGTCCAGGGTCATATCGCCAAGAGACAGGTAAGTGAAGGCGAGGCCTTGCGGGAAATCAGGACGGATCTTTTCAACTGCGGAGCGGTGCGCCCTTCCAGTTGTGGTGTTGTCGGTTATGACCACAATGTTCCTCGCCGCAGGGCGCAGTTTCAGCGCCAGGCTGATGGTGCCGGCATAGTCGTTCCTCTCGATTGTTCCGGTGATGTCCCTTCTTTTATCAAGCATCCGCTCGTCAAAATCATTGATCCCGGAAAAGACTACCGGTACCCCCGGAAAGAGCTCATCACGATACTTCCTCATGAACTCCAGTGCATCATTGTCGCTGGCAAGGATAACATCAAAGTGGATACCTTTGTACCCTTCCTTGATTAGTTTTTTGAGGTTCGAGAAATGCTGTGGACTGGGCGGTATCCTCTTCGCGTCCATATGGGTGACATATGTCTCAACCTTGATGCCCGATTTACCGAAAGCATCATCGATTCCGCGGATTGTATTATCAGACCATGTATTACCCTGGTGGTATGAGTTGAGGATGAACACCCGTTTTGGTTCCCGCCCGGTTGCAAAGGAATCAAGGGCTGTCAGCCCGACCATGAGCAAAACCATCACTGAGACAAAGATAAGTGCGAAGGGATTACGAATGATCCGCATCGCCATGGCAATCTTCATGTGCGGGCTCCTCATACAGGCGATCGAGAATAGCGAGGCTATCAGTTGCCTCGGCCAATTAGATGTAATATCGGTAACGCCACATGCGCTTCATTATGATTATCGCACAATATCTTTATGAGTTTAGACAAACAAATTCCTTATTTGAGGTGATTCATTGCACATTCTTCAAGAGATCGTATCGAAGATACCGTCGAGGAAGGCGTTCTTAAGAGGGCTGTCGAGCCAGTGTGGCTCCCACGAAGTAATGGCCCTCGTGTTCTTGTCGAAAACGTAATCCACGCGGGCGGAGATTCTCATGCCAGGGGCCGTCCCTGACAGTATGATCGTCCCGGGCCTTTCGCCTTCCGTCAGTAATATAACGGCAGAAGCGTTTTCGGCTAAAGCCTTCTCCCTGACCTTTTTTTTGAGTAACTCTTCGTGGAGTTCATCCTTGAAGAAAAGACTACCTACGTTCATCGTGTCGTTGGCATATACAAAGAAAACCGCCAGGCCTATCTTCCCCGAAGAAAGAAGATCTTTTCTTGCCCTATCTACCGCTTTTTCAAAGACTTTCTTAAAGGCATCGGTCAACGGGGAAGGAACGGGTATCCTATGGTTGGCGCTGACAGAGACATTTGAAGAAGGAGCTTCGGGGGACATGACGCTTACCGGAGAGGATTGTTGCTGAGAACTGCTACTGCCATCATCTCTTCTTTTCCTTCTTCTGACCATTGTTCTCTATTATACAGCATACACGCTCATGTTCATACTCCGTTTTCCCGGTTCCACCGAGAAAACGGATGATACGATTCCAAAGAAGCCCGCTACGTGTCCAGAGGACTGTACCTTCACCTGCTAATGTGCAGCCTCGTTGACGCCGCACAACGCTGATTACCGCATGAAAGAGAGAAGGTTCAGAGCTATCATGTGGATACATTTATATCTCAAATTCCAGAATGATCCTTGTCCCGCTTTCACGTTCGATCCGTCGCGGGCAGGACGACAATTGCATGGCAATTACTTCTTTTCGTCTCCTCTAGCCGGCTTCGCCCGGACGGTGAAGACATTGTCCGCATAACCCGCGAACTGAATGTAACTGTTCTTGGCTACGTACGCGTCGCCTCTATCGAAGGCGCTGTCATAGGTGGCGTTGTCGTCGGCGGCGTTGTCGTCGGGAGAGAATATGATGACCCTCCCCTTTTCAGGCTTGGTGAAGTTCACAATGACGTCTTCGGTTGCCGTCAGCCACTGGTTGTATCCGTCACTTCCTATTTTCACGGAATTCTCACCCGTCTTCAGGATGGCGGCGTCCTCAGCGGGGCTGTACAGAAGGTCCGAAACCCGCGCCCAGGCGGCCCCGGCCCTGTCAAAAAAGGTAAGCTCCGTCTGGTCGCGGATGGCGTCAAAGGGCATGCCGGCGAATTCAGGGGAGCCTATCTTCTTAATGCCCATAAAGAATACGTATCCGGGCAGGTCCTTGTACAGCGATGACCTTACACAATGCGTCTCTGTACCCATGGGTGACTCAAAAGGAGCGACATTGCGTCGCAGCCAGAGTTTGCCATCCGTATTTATCCTGAGGTTCTGCGTGTTTTTAAGGGCCTTCACTTTCTGCAGCTGGATCACATCGGCTTTGAAATGAGACAAATGGGCCACCAGATAGGTTTCCCCGTCTCGACCGGTGAAATAGAAACGGTTCCCCTCGGGATCGTGATAGTAGCCGTTGTTGTAGACGAGCTTGAATGCCGGCACCTTCTCCTGTCCCTTGAAGAAGTAGACCGTAGCGGTGTCCTTGTCGGTATCGAACACCACCTGACCCAATTTCGACTGATTAGCATAGTATCCGCCGAGGGAGACATGGTCCTGAGGAAGCTTCTCGGCCGCCGGCGGTACGAAGGGAGCTTCAACCTTTTCTGGAATGAGCTTCTTCTCAACGAGCACGGCGTTCAATATGTTTAGCGCTATTGTCATGGCACCGCTCTCAGGCCCGGCACCAACGAAGGCGACGGATATCCTCTTGTCGGGAACAGTGAAAACCATAGAAGAGTAATGTCCGGTGCCGCCGCTCTTGCCGAATACCCGGACACCGGCGGCATCGTACGCCGGGGCGCTCGTAATATCCCATCCCAATCCACAGGACATCTCGGGATGCCTCAGCTTGGGTGCCGAGGCCGGAGGCTGTGCCTTTTTCATCTCGGCGAGAGATGCCTTCTTCAAGAGCCGATTTTCCGATAAGAGGGCGTCCACAAAGCGGCAGAGCTCCTCGGCGGTTGATGACAACCCGCCGGCACCCAGGATCGAGAGCACTTCAAGGTCTTGGGTCTTCCCGGTCTTGGGGTCGTAGTAGGACGCCACAGGCTTGCCCTTGATCGCGCCCACACCCATACCGGTGTCCTTCAGGCCCAAGGGCTTGAACATTCTCTCGTTGAGGAAGTCCATGTACCTGTGGCCGCTTACGCGTTCTACTATCATCTCCGCAAGCGTGAACCCGTCGTTGCAGTACACCGCCAACGCTCCCGGGGCATGTTTGAGGTGCGAGCGGGCCAGGGTATCGATGGTCTCCTGCTTCACGTTGTCACAGTAGATGGACCCGAACGAATTCGCGCCCTCGGTCCCCGGCAATCCCGAGGTGTGGTTCAGCGTCATCCTGACGGTGATCGCCTTGTACCGGTTGTCGGCCATCCTGAATTCCGGAAGGTAGTCCGTCACCGGCCTGTCGAGAGAAACCTTCCCGTCATCGACAAGGAGCATGATCGCAGCCGCCACGTACATCTTGCTGATCGAGCCGATGTTGAATATGGTGGCTTTGTTGACCGGGATGCTCTTCTGTCTGTCGGCCATGCCGAAACCTTCGGCATAAACAACCTTGCCGTCCACCATGATGGCGGCGGTGGCGCTGGCGCATTTGCCGCTGTTTATGGCCTTCCAGGCCTCACTGCGGGCCGTGGTGATGGCCTTTTCATAAGGATTCTGCGTGCCAGGGGCCTTGGTCTTACCCGACGCAACCGCGGCAAAGAGGACTAAACAAAGAAAAACTACACCGATGACGCTGACCCTTGGCATTGTTCTCTCCCTTATCGTTGTTAGATGCAATTTTTTTTCGTTATGGAAAGGAGTATAAAGAAGATTGACCCCTCGTGTCAATCAGAGGTCTCACAAAGACATGCTACTCCCGTTATCTTCTTGTCCACCGACATCCGGCAAAAAAGTGGGGAGTTGCCCTGGCCCTAAAGGGTTTCTAGCGGGGATATACCATGGTCCTCGACATGCTCATTTCTTTGCTTTTACTGTCAGAACAGATCCAAAAGAATCCAGGATGTTAATATTCATAAAATACTTATCTTTTTCGCATCTTAATACTTGTAATTCGCAAAGCTTTTGCAAATCCCGCTTCGCAGTTCTCTCTACAACACTTCTAAATATAATGGAAAAAGGTGGGTTATCAAACAGTTCCTTAAAGGATAACGGTTTGGATTGGGTGAGCATCAGAAATAAGATATCGTATTGTCTTTGATTAATTTCCGAGCTATATCTAAGGGATGAGTAGTAATCCTTTAGTGCCAATCCTCTAATAATATGAATGATACGATCTTTGATTTCTCTTAGAGATTCCACAAGCCCTCTGGTTAC
>CAIQJW010000217.1 GCA_903872255.1 uncultured delta proteobacterium
AAAGATCTTTTTGATTCTCACAAACCTTTAAAGCTTGATGTCGACATGACCGGGATCGATTATATAGATTCAAGCGGGGCATTGTTCATTGTAAAGCTTCAAGACGAAGCCCTCGCCCGGAATGCTTCGTTTTCGATCCGCGGCCTTTCGAAAGAAAAGATGGGGATCTTAAGCCTTATCGACAGGAAGGCCCTTGCGGCGCCCAGCCTGGCGGCCGGGGAACGCAGCCTCAATATCGTTGAGCAGCTGGGAAACGCTTCCATCGAGGCCATACAAGACGTTTACGATATCATATCCTTTTCGGGGGAACTGGTCTACGAACTTGTCTATTCATCAAGGCACATCCGCAAAGTGCGCTGGGGCGATGTCGTTTCATACATGAAAAAGGTTGGCGTCGACGGCCTGCCCATCGTGGGGCTCATCAGTTTCCTCCTGGGGCTTATAATGGCTTTCATGTCCTCGCTCCAGCTCAAGCAGTTCGGCGCGAATATTTATGTTGCGTCACTTGTCGCCGTGGCGATGATCCGGGAACTCGGGCCCATTATGACGGCCATCATCGTGGCCGGCAGGTCAGGTTCTGCATTTGCCGCCGAGATAGGCACCATGAAAGTAAACGAAGAGGTTGATGCCCTTTCAACGATGGGGTTCAGCCCGATGCGGTTTCTCACCGTCCCGAAGGTCATTGCGTCCTTGCTGACCGTACCCGTACTGACCATTTTTTCGAGCATATTTGCGATCATGGGCGGGCTGATCGTCGGGGTCGTGGGCCTTAACCTTACGATCTTTACATATATTCAACAGACAATGAAGGCTATTTCGATCTTTGACGTCGTATCGGGGCTCGTCAAATCCCTCGTTTTCGCGGCAACCATATCCGCCATCGGATGCCAGAGGGGCTTTAAAGTGCGCGGCGGCGCCGAGGCGGTGGGCAATGCGACAACATCGGCCGTCGTTACGTCGATATTTCTTATTATTGTTATCGATTCCACCTTTGCTATAATACTTCACTACATCCATTAGAAGGTGGAGAGAGGATAGACAGACGCCAGGACCAGTTATTAAAGTTGAAGGACTGACCGTACAGTACGGGGACAATACCGTTCTCGATAATGTCGGATTTGAGGTGAATGCCGGGGAGATCTTCGTCATCATGGGCGGGAGCGGGTGTGGAAAATCGACTGTCCTCAAACATGTGATCGGCATTGAAGAACCGGCAAAGGGCAGAATATGGCTAAACGGGACAGACACATCGCTGCTTGACGAGGTTGAGCTGAGGAACCTGCACATGGGCATCGGCATGCTGTTCCAATCAAGCGCATTGTTCGGATCCATGACAATTGGTGAAAATATCGCCCTCCCGCTCACCGAGTTCACGCCTCTGTCGGCGCCGGACATTCAATCCATAGTAAAAATGAAACTGGGAATGGTGGAACTCGCAGGGTACGATAATCATTTCCCGTCAGAGCTTTCGGGAGGCATGAAAAAAAGAGCCGGCATCGCCCGCGCTATGGCGCTCGAACCTGCGATGCTTTTTCTCGATGAGCCGTCAGCAGGACTCGATCCCGTCACATCCGCCGAACTCGATCTGCTCATCAAGAAACTCAACGAAGGCACCGGGACAACCATGGTGATCGTCACGCATGAACTCGAGACCATCTTCAACATAGCACACCGTATAATCATGCTTGATAAAGACGCTAAAGGCATCATCGCAGAAGGCGATCCGCGCAAATTAAGGACCGACTCGGATGACCGGAGGGTCACCGATTTTTTCAACAGGCGGGTAACAGACAAAAAGAACGAAGGAAC
>CAIQJW010000218.1 GCA_903872255.1 uncultured delta proteobacterium
GATCGGTATAAGTGATACGATCCTCTTGAAAGAAGGCAAGCTGACCGAAGGGGAATTTGAGATCATGAAAGGGCATGTCCGGCACGGCTCCGAAATTATCGCCGGCTATCCCTGGCTCGGCGATTGCCTTGATGTCGTACTTCATCATCACGAGAAGTTCGACGGAACCGGATACATAGCCGGGCTAAAAGAGAAGGAGATCCCGATAAATGCCCGGATATTTGCTGCCGCCGACG
The DNA here is from genome assembly GCA_903872255.1 of uncultured delta proteobacterium. Taxonomy (GTDB): domain Bacteria; phylum Desulfobacterota; class Syntrophorhabdia; order Syntrophorhabdales; family Syntrophorhabdaceae; genus Delta-02. Next base: position 237 of record CAIQJW010000218.1, read on the forward strand.
TTTTTGACGCGTTGACCAGCGTGCGGCCGTATAAACGTGCCCTGTCATACGATGAGTCCATCGAGATTATGAAAAAAGGCAGGGGGTCTCATTTCGATCCGGATATAATCGATGGATTGCTCATGCTGGGCGAAGATCTGTACCGCGAGCTATGCCAGGCGGATGAAGAATACCTGCGAAATATACTCAGGGAAAATATCGGCGCTCTTTTTGATGATGACCCGATGCAGTAAAATGTCTCAAGAGTCTAGCCTCTCCTCTTCAGAATTCTCCCGGCTAACCCGGCATCGTTCTTCCTCGGAATATCGAAATATCTCGAAAACAGATACGAAAAGAGCGAGGACTAAAGGCCCCAGGATGAGGCCGATGAACCCGAAGACCTGAATGCCCCCGAGGATGGAAAAAAATATCACGATCGTGGGCATCTTCATCTTGCCCCCTACGATCAGCGGCCTCAAGATATTGTCAACCATGCCTATTATGAGAATCCCTACGATGAGAAGGACGATAGCTTTTAAATACGAGGTCTGGAAGAGGAGATAAGCTACCGCCGGACCCCATATGATGAAAGAACCGACCACGGGGAGAAAAGACGTAACAAACATGGCGAGGCCCCAGAATACCGGCGAGTGGATCCCAAGCGCTGCGAACGTAATGCCTCCGATCAAACCCTGCGCCATCCCGACAATGATACCGCCGTAAATGGTAGATATGACGATATCTTTGGTTTGCCTGAGAAGCCGCGTTCGCTGCTTGTGCGAAAAAGGCATGAAATTTTCCAGCTTCTCGATAAAAACCGGACCGTCTTCGAGAAAGAAAAAGATCGAGAATAGCACCAATATAAAATTCATCCCCCCGGCAAGTATATTGCCAAAACCCGACTTTATCAGTCCTGTCGATTGTTTTGCAAAGTTCACCAGGTTTGTCGAAATGGTTGTGTATAATTCCTGTTCCGTAATATTGAATGCCGCGAGGAGCTTCTGTACAACAGAATTTACGAGCGGATGTGCTAACAGGGATTGGATTATATTGGTATTATCGTTTTGGCCCTGAAAGTGGCTCACCAGGTTGATCAGTTCCTGGCTCAGCATATAAGTGAAATAAGAAAATGGACCTATCAGTATAAGGATTATTATGAACAGGGTCGCAACAGACGCCACAGATTTGTACCGTACATGTTTCAGTATATAAGCATAAACGGGATAAAAGATCAGGGAAAGGACGATTGCCCACATGATCGGAGACAAAAAGGGATCCAGTGTTTTATACGAAAGATATCCCAGCAGAATGACTATGATGATAAGAACAAAGTTATAGAATCTGTTTTCCGTGGTCATGCCCGCCCCAATAAGCGCAAGGCTGCCCTCCCGTATTAAGGAGAACAGCCCTTAAAAATGTCAGAGTGATCTTGTGTTATTTCTAGCCCTTTTTTTCTCTATCGTATGCCTCTTTGCCTGCTTCAACGGCTCTCGAGATAATGCCCTTCTGAGAGTCGATAAATTCTTTACCCTTTTCCACATAATCGGTTGCCTTATCTTTCACCTGCCCCACATAATCTCCCGCCTTATCCCGTGCATCGTCGGCAAAATCCTTGATTATCCTCCGGGTCTCCTGGCCCGTTTTGGGCGTTGTGAGAAGGGCGACCCCGGCACCGATTATCCCGCCGATGAAAAAGGAAAGGAGAACTGCGCCTGCACCATAACCGTTATCCTGCTGTCCCATTACGTTACCTCCTGTTTTTTATTGCTCTATGCCACGCTTAGACCAGGCATTTTTTGCAAAATATCCAATACCTGCCTTTATACCGGCTTTGATCCCCCGTGTTTCGCTGATAGACGAACCCGTTGCCTGCTTTACTGCTCTGCTTACCTGTTCAATGTTCTCACCGATGCGCTTGACGGACCCGGACATATCCTTGAGATCATCGGTCACCGTTCCCACGTCATCAGTTATCTTCCGGATGCTTTGCAGTGTCATTTGAACTTCCTGAAGCGTCGGCTTCAAGGTTTCTTCGGTCGAAGCGATGAATTCATTGACCGTAGTGAGGGTTTTCTTTATTCCAACTATCAAATAGATAATATAAATGACCAAAACAACCACTGCCAGGGTAATAATACCCAGCCATACAGTATTCATCTAATAACCCTCCCCTTGCCTCGCGGACCCCAGAATCTCCGGATGCCTTCAAAGTACGGGCGAAACCGGCCGGAAGAACTCACTACATTATAACCATTGTATCACATCAACACAAGTTTCATGGCCCGGCAGTATACGTTTATTTAAGATAAACCGGTGATATATTAGAAACTTATTATGTTCTCGACCCTGGCGAAGAGGCCGGGGATGCCCGGGGCCTATCTTTATATTGAACCTTGAACATGGAACTTGGATATATTTTTAGTTATAATTAGACACCTAAGATCAAGGAGGCGGTAATGAAAAATGCGGTGGTCCTTTTTGGGAGCCCGAGGAAAAGAGGCAATACTGCGGAATTGGCCCGTACGGTGATCGGCACGCTAAAAGAAAAAGGCTGGGGCGTAAGGACCCTTTACCTGAATGACATGCATATCCGGCCCTGTCAGGGATGTTATACATGCCTTCCCGAAGGGGTCTGTAAAATCGAGGACGACATGAGGGATGTCCGCAAATACATGATGGAATCGGATCTCATTATTTACGCCACACCGATATACTGGTTCGGCCCGTCCGGACAGCTGAAACTTGCCATGGACCGGTCAATTGCCTTCATGGATGAGAATTTCGCATCCCGCCTGAAGGGCAAGAGCGCCATAACCCTGACAACATTCGGCGATGAGAATATGGATTCATGCCAGCCGGCGATCGATATGTTCAAAAAAACGTTTGAACTGCTTAATATCTCCTATGCCGGTCAGGTCAACGCGCCGGGATGCCAGCCTGAGGGAGGCGTCGGGCACCAATATATCGAAAAGGCAAAAGTGCTGGCCGACTCAATTGTATGAATATTCGCGGCCCTTTGTATTTCGTCACAAAGAAAACGGGTAAGGCTGTCTGGGATTACAAAATGATCGCCGACGGAGACAAGATCATCATGGCCGTATCCGGCGGGAAGGATAGCCTTTGCCTCTTGAGGATCATGCTGGAAAGGTTAAAATTCGTACCTATTACGTATGAGATAGTTGCCTGTCATGTCGACATGGGGTTTACCTGGTCAGACACGGATATACTCAGGTCACATTTTGAAAAAGAAGGGGTCTCCTACATGATCATTCCGCCGCCTGATGCCTGGCAGGAGCAGAAGGATAATTTTGATTGCTTCTGGTGCAGCTGGAACCGGCGCAAGGCCATCTTCGATCTGGCGGCCAAGATAGGCGCAAACAAGATCGCTTTCGCCCACCACATGGATGATATTATCGAGACCATGCTGCTGAACCTTTTTTTTCAGGGAGAGATCGGGACGATGATGCCCTATCAGGAGATGTTCGACGGCGAGCTCGCGATCATACGGCCCCTGGCGTATGTCGAGGAACACGAGCTGACACGCCTGGCGGGGCTGCTCCATCTGCCCGTCGTTGCATCGTCGTGCCCGCACGGAGATGTTTCCAAGCGCGCCCTTGTGAAAGGGATCGTGGGAGACCTCAAAAAGCATAACAGCAACGTAAAAAAGAACATTTTCCGCAGCCTGACCAGGATCCGGCAGGACTACCTTCCAGAGATAGCACCGCACTGACCGACGGTTTCAAGTTTCAAGTAAAAACAAAACTTTGGATCCCGGCTCGGAGAGACTGTGTCGCAATTCGCCCACCCGCCATCCAAAGCTGGAATATTATACATGCCGTCATAAAACCCCTGCCGTCCCGGATCAAGAGACTGTGTCATAACACCTCGCCCACCATCCAAAGCGGGTATACTATACCTGCCGGTATAAAACCCCCGCCGTCATCCCGTAGGCATCATCCGGAAGCCGGCATCCACCCACCCCGCCGTCATCCAGGGCTTGACCCGGGATCCAAGGTTTTGTTTTTATTATTGTTTCTGTTTTAAGGTTTTCAAAAAGGCTTCAAAAGAAAAACCTTGGATCCCGGCTCGGGGGCCGGGATGACGGCGGGGAGGGGAGGCTTATCCCGGCATTTTGTGCGTATCCAGCCGAAAGAAAATAATTACGACACAGCCTCGAAAGCGGGGATGACGGACTTAGGCGAATTGCGACACAGCCCCTCAAGCGCCGTGATGGTAGTCTCCGGGATGTTTTTATCTTTTGCCTGAAACTTGAAACGCTTCTTCAGTATATTTGCGGCAGGAGGCGGTCGAAGACCCAGAATGTTACGACAAGGGATAGGACCACGGCGTAGAAGACAGGCAGCGCATGCTCGAGCCGGGTGCGAACCGCAGGCCTGAGCCTGTGCATGGGCAATGTGCTCATGAGCAGCACGAAAAGAAGAAAAAAGCAGAAGGGGTTGTAAAGTGCCGCATTGCCGGGATGCCCGTCGATAAGGCTCGTGATTGCCCGGGTCATGCCACAACCAGGACAGGCAATACCCGTGATGGCCTTAAAGGGGCAAAAGACAGGAATGGTGCCCGTAATTTTTTCGATGCGTACCATTCCCGTCATATTTACCATTACAAGAAGCAGAAAAATAGCGACGCATGATACTGCAATTTTCCTTGGAATGAGGTATTGCTCCATGTCATTTTTCGAAAAATTTATTTATCTCATTCTGCTGGATGGCATCCGTAACGATGCTCAAGCCTATGATGGTAAGTACAAGGCTTAAAACAGGCAGGTCCTTGGATTTCTGCCGTCCGTGTTTTTCCTGGGCTTCGACGAGGCCATTCGCAAGGTAGTATTCATAATAAATATTGTACAGGCCGCAGGTAACGAGCGACAGGATAAACCAGAGCCAGAAATTATATCTCTCCTGCTCCAGCAGATGGTTCACCGCCCTGAATTGCCTCGCCTGCCAGAAGAAATAATAGATCCCGCATGTGATGAGCGAGAAGACTATGTCGAGCGCAATGTTTGATGTATAGGTTGCGGATTGCGGGTCGGATATCGGAGGGAGCGGTTCATACTTCGCGCCGCGTCCCAGTTCGCCTTCGGGCGCAGCGATAGATTTACCGCATATCGGGCAGAACAGTGTTCCCGGAGCAACCTCTGCACCGCAATGGGGACACTGAGCGGGTTGTCCCGGTGCCTTAAATTCTTTCCCGCATTTTATACAGAATTTTGACTCTTCGGAACTTTCGTTGCCACAATTTTCACAGCGCATGAAATACCCCCTGGAGAGTTTCTCTCGATTGTACCAATGCATCGGGAACATTGTAAAGCAAAACCATTAGCCTTCCTGTTTAAGTTACACCTAATTCATTTCCGATAACCCCTTACCCGGCACCCATAACCTGTCTTTTCATTTGACCGCGTATCCTCTGCCTTCCATGCAGGCCGAAAATGCCCGCTTGAAAGTGTCCTTTTGCGTGGCGGCGGCCTGATTTTGCTGCTCAGCCTTTGCTTTTCGGCTTTGCTGCTTGCCTCTTATGGCTCCTGCCGCTGCACCGACAGCTGCGCCCTTTCCCGCGTCATCATTAGTCGCCTCACCCACGATGGCCCCTTTCGTTGCACCCCGGGCAGCACCTTTCACACGCGAACCATCGGGACCCGTCGCTTGAGGCTGCTGCTTGGGCGGGGCAGCGGGGTCTATGCCCGTTTGCTGCTGGGACCATTTATAGCAATCTGTTTCGTCTTTTGCCTGTACGTCGCCTGACTGTCCTTTTGCTGGATAAACGGCAATTCCGAGATTCTTCGACAGGACCTGGCTCTCGGCAGTACTCATGATTCCCGGCACAAAAACAACGCAAATAATCGCGATGCCCCATCCAACAAGTCCTTTCCTCCAATTTTTCATCGTCTGTATTCTCCTTTTTTAGGATTTTATTCGTTGACCCGGGTCTAAGGTTTCAGGTACGGTTCGAGTCCTTCTGCGCTGCGGATGTGAATATCCTGCTGAGGATATGCCATTTCGATATTATTTTCCCTGAAGGCTTTTTCCACTTCGAAACGGACCGCCGAGGCTATCCTGTCCCGTGCCTGGACGGGACGCCGTATCCAGTATCTCAGGCGAAACGCAAGGGCGTTGTCTCCAAAATCCCAGAAAAGAACGTAGGGCGGGGGGTCTTTCAGGACACCGGGGTTTGATTCAGCACACTCAATCAGTAGCTCCTTTACCCGTTCCGTATTTGAACCGTAGTTCACTGCCACCGCAATTTCGGCGCGGCCTTTCGGATCGCGATAGGTCCAGTTAACAATATTCTTATTGACCAGGTCCGAATTCGGTATGAAGATCGTGGAGTCGTCATTCGTCTGCATGATAGTGTTGCGGATGTTGACCCTGATCACGGTGCCCCGGACATCCCCAAGCTGTATCTCATCGCCGGGATGGATGGATCTTCCGAAAAGCAGAATGAGCCCGCTGAAAAAATTCTTGATCAGCTCCTGCAGGCCGAATCCGGCACCGATGGATAATCCGCCGGCAACAATAGCGAGGTGGGTCACGCCGACCCCGACAAGTTTTAAGGAGAGCAGGATAAACAGCGACCAGACGATATACGTGGATATGGCATGGAGGGATTTGATAACCCCTTCCCCGAGTAGTCCCCCGCCGCCCAGCCGAGTTGCAATGATCGTGATCAATGTATTTATCACAATGACCAGAGATCTCGTGATAAAAAGGATCGCTGCGACCACGATCAACATGGGGAGATTAAGGGAAAGGTACCCTATATCCAAATGCCAGCGAATCATATCAGTGAGAAGGGGGGTGCCTCCGACATATAAGATTATCCATACAACGGTAATCGAAAAAAGGCCGAGAAAAACCATCGGGAAAACGGCGCCAACGGCAAGCCTGCGGGCCGTCGTCATGTTCTCTTTGCCGGCCTCCATTATCCGCTTCAGGCATCCGGCAAGGCCCGACCACAACTCGATGTTCAGGGCAATGGCAAACCACGCAGCCGCAGCCAGCACTGCAATGCTGCACCATCCAAAAAGCGTCAGGACAATAAGCGCGGCCGAAAGCCACGATGTTATAACGAACAGCCTCTTGTCCAGATCATTCTGCCCGGTTTTTTTAAGGAAAAAAGAATAGATGCCGACGATCATGAAGATGAGCGCCATGGGAAGCGAATAAAGGATAATATGCGTGTGGCCTACCTGCGCCAGTATACCCGCGGCAAACATGAACCACGCGGGCCAGAGCGGATTATGCCTGAATAGCGATGAGCCGTCTCCAAAGATCCTCCGAAGGTTCCACCCGAGGCTGACCAGTCCCGCGGCAAGCACTATCTCGGCGATAAAACTGAGCACGCTCAGGATCCCCAGGCTTGTCGTCGTGCCAAGCACCATGAGCGGCAGGCCAAGTCCCGTATAAACGCCAAAAACCAGAAACCTGCCGACCGGTATCGAGCGGTATTTTCTCCGAATATGCACAAAGACAGCCAGGAACACAATAATGATGGCCGCCCCGTACAGGACAGTGCTGGAAAGCGTTCTCACAATGACGGCCCTGTTCTGCGCATACGGGATCAGCCAGTAATCCCAGAAACCGGACCAGCCGGCAAGGACAGACCGCAAGGCCTTCCACGTGTCTAACGTGAAAAAGGTCTGCATGGGCGGAAAAAGATAATATTTTTTCCAGGCCGCCCTGAGATCGTTCTCGATCAGTGTTTTCCTGGACGCGAGCCTGACGCTGAATTCCTCGATCGAATTCGGAATGAGATCGACAATGCCGCCTGCAGTGTTGAGAAGAGCGATCGTTTTTTTGATATCCGCCGCATGATCGGCGGCCGACTTGCGTGCAGCCCCCAAGGAATCGTCCCTGGCCAGATTCTCATACTCAGCCTGATGGCCTGTTAGTGTTTTTTTCAGGTTCGAGATCGCGTCATATTCCTCTTTTATCGGTGCGACGATGATCGCCCCCTGGTCCTGCAGTATTATCATTTGACGCAGGATATCGCGCATTTCTATCGGGTTGGCTTCCACCATGTTGTAGGTGATGGATAGTCTCATCAGTTCCTGGTTAAGTTGCTGCGTCTTCTCGTGAACCTTACTGACCCGTTCCGGCTGGGCGGCAATATATTTTTTCAGGTTTACCTGCATGGTATCGAGCGCTACCTTCTCCCTCTTGATCATTTCCTCCCAGGATGATATGTCAGACTGGGAAAATAGAGCGGCAGGCAGAAGCAGCGACAGAATAAGGGCGATTATATGCGGTACGAATGTGCGGTATTGAAAAAAGGGTCGACTGTAATTCATGTATGCGCCGGTAAATAACAATTACACGGGGCGATCACTTTTTGCAAGGCTAATGTGTCCTGATGAGCCGGGCATTTCATCAGAGTTGGAATGGATGCTCTATCGTCATCTGGACACTTCCGTGCTTAATTCCCTTCATCGAGGCTCCCTGGCGGCAGACTACAAAATGCCGGCCGGTATTATGAGAACAATACATTTACGCATCGCGGACATTGCCCGATATGATTGGCATCATTTTCAATTAATTCGACGCAGTTTTCAAGAGATTATTGGTTAATAGTGATGTAACATCGTTAATAACCAACATTTTGATCGTTTATCGCCTGCCGGATCATATCGATCCTTTCCTGTGACGGCGGATGGGTCGAAAGGATGGCAAAACTGCTATTTCTGCCCGATTGAGCGAGGAGCATTTTCTGAACATCGATCATGGCCCGCGGATCATAACCTGAAATACGCATTATCCGGACCCCCTGCACATCTGACTGCAATTCATTCACCCGTGAGTTTTTAAGGAGGAGAAGACTTGCGCTCATCTCGGATGCCTTAAGAAGCAGGCCTTGCGAAAGGCCTCCATCGCCTAGCAGCGATCCTATTATCGCAAGGCCGAACTGGGCAAGCATCTGGCGCTGAATTGCTTTCAATGAATGTTTTTCGACAACATGGCCAATCTCGTGGCCCAATATCGCGGCGGCCTCGTTATCATTCTTCAGTCTTTTCAATAAACCGGTAGTAATATAGATAAATCCGCCGGGTGCGGCAAATGCATTGACCATTTCATCATCAAGGACTGTAAAATTATAACGTATCTTTCTTGCGGAATTGGCGGCGAGCCTCTGACCAATTCCGTTAATGCGCTGGCTGAGGTTCGCGTCGGCAGATACCCTGTATTTTTGCCGGATCTGCTGATCGGTACTCTTCCCGATCTCTATCTCCCTTTGCTCGCCGATAAGGACGGGGTCATGTTCGGTGCTTGTCAACGGGTTTACGGCCTCGACCGGAACCGTAGCCATAACACTGAGAATAGCCGCGACAAGTATAATATAAATTCTCGAAATTATTCTTTGGTCATTCATCGTCATCAACCCAGGCCGATACATCGGCCCCCTCCATCAAAACCTCTTACCGGGCATCGCTCTTCCTATTATGGCATAACACATGAATAAACCTGCCATCAAGTGTCCCGGACAATCTTTAATGCCCGGTTGTCGTGCCTCGTCTGATCTCCGCTATAAATCCCATCACCTTCTCCTTTATAGCATCCCGGACTTGACGCGTTTCTTCAAGCTTCTCTTCCCGGGTACCGGAGAATGTCGAGGGGTCCTCAAAGCTCCAGTGCAGGGTTTTCGTGCGAAGACCCGGAAAGACCGGACAGGTTTGCGCCTCGTCACAAACTGTAATAACATACGAAAATAATTCACCCTGCTTGTATTTTTCAAAAACACTTTTGGTAGTATTCCGGGAAATATCTATGCCCGTCTCCTTCATGACCTCGACAGCAAGGGGGTTAAGCACGCCTGGTTCCATTCCTGCGCTTTCGGCCTGGAAATGCTCGCCGCCAATAGTGTTAAGAAACGCTTCGGCGATCTGACTTCTGGCGCTATTATGTATGCAGACGAACAATACCCTTAATTTATTCATATCGGGGCTCCCCTTATTCAGGCCCTTTCTTCAAGATGATGTTTGATCACCCTTCCTTCAACCATAAATATCACATCCTCGCAGATGTTTGTCGAAAGATCGGCGACCCGCTCAAGATTGTTGGCTATCCTGATGAGATGCAGGGCCCGTTCGATCGTTGTCGGGTCCGATGACATAAATGTAACAAGCTCCCTGAAGATCTGGTCCTGGATGGCATCAATGATATAGTCCCGTTCACATACCTCCTGCGCCAGGGCGGCATTCTCGTCGATAAAAGAACTGATGGCATCACTCAGGCTCTTTATGGTTTCATCCGCCATTCTGGGTATATCAATCAGCGGCTTTACCGGGGAATGGGATATAAGGAACAGCCCGCTGTCGGCAATGTTCGCCACATGATCACCCATTCGCTCCAGATCGCTGTTCATCTTGAATATCATGAGGACGACCCTGAGATCCCGGGCCCTCGGCTGATACTGTGCAATGGTAGTCGTGCAAAGATCATCTATCCTTATCTCGCGCTCGTTGGTAAGCGGCTCCATTATATCTATGACCTCTGCAAGCGGGGTCTTTACCCTATTCATCAACCCATTCATACTTTTGGCGATCATGTCCTCCACAAACACGCCATACTCGATGATCTCTTTTTTAAGCCCCTTTATCCGGTCCTGAAGCATTCGCCCTCCTATCCGAATTTTCCCGTTAAGTACTCTTCCGTAAGTTTATCTTTTGGCACGGTGAACATTTTCTCGGTCGGCCCGAATTCGATGAGCTTCCCCAAATAAATAAATGCGGTGAAATCCGATACCCGGGCGGCCTGTCCAATATTATGGGTAACAAGAAGCATAGTTACGCTCTTTTTCAGTTCCACGAAGAGCTCTTCGATTTGAGCTGTTGATTTTGGGTCGAGCGCCGAGGTGGGTTCGTCAAACAATATTATCTCCGGGTTCATCGCAAGCGCCCTGGCTATGCAAAGGCGCTGCTGCTGACCCCCCGACAGAAATGTCCCTTTTCGATGGAGCGTGTCTTTCACTTCATTCCAAAGCGCGGCTTTTCTTAATGATTGTTCAACAATGCCGTCCATTTCCGATTTCGGCATCTTGATACCGTTCAATTTATAGCCGGCAACCACATTTTCATAAATGCTCATTGTCGGAAAAGGGTTCGGCTTTTGAAACACCATACCGACCTTTCTCCGTAGAATGATGGGCTGCATTGCATAGATGTCTTCGTTAAGAAGGGACATTTTCCCCGATACGCTGGCACCCGGGATCAGCTCGTGCATCCTGTTGATACACCGTATAAGGGTTGTCTTGCCGCATCCCGATGGCCCCATAAGAGCGGCGACAACGTTTTTTTGCACCGTAAGATCGACATTATGGAGGATCTTCTGGTCCCCGAAACAGGCGCTGAAACCTTCAACTGTTAAAACTGTATTTTCCATTTTGCCGAAATACCTCGTGCGATCAGATTTAGGGAAAGTGTGAGGACAACAAGTACGAATGAAGCCCCCCAGGCGAATGAATGCCACTCGGGGTATGGGCTCATCGCATAATAAAATATCCGGTAAGGCAATGAATCAATTGGTTTGAAGATGTTGATGTTCATGAACTGGTTGCCAAAGGCCGTAAAAAGCAGCGGCGCTGTTTCTCCCGTAATTCGGGCCACGCTGAGCAGTATCCCGGTCAATATGCCGCTCATACCGGACGGAAGCACGACTTTGAGCAGCGTTCTATAATACGGCACGCCGAGGGCGAGAGAGGCCTCCTTTAAGTGATACGGAACAAGCTTGAGAGTTTCTTCCGTCGTCTTGACAATAACGGGCAGCATCATGATGGCAAGGGCAATGCCCCCCGAAAGGGCTGAGAAGGATTTCAGCGGGCCGACGATCCACAGGTAGGCGATGATCCCTATAACGATCGACGGTGTACCCTGAAGGACAATGACGCTCAATCGGATAGAATTGCTGAGCCTGCCGGTTTTATTCTCGGCAAGATATATTCCCGCGGCTATTCCGCATGGTATTGATAAAACACTTGAAAGAACTATAAGTATCAACGTTCCCACAATGGCATTAAAGACGCCTCCGCCTGTTTCACCGATCGGCCGGGGCAGGCTCGTCAGAAAATCCCAGTTAATAACTGCGATCCCGTTCTTTGTTATGTAATAAAGGATCAGAAAGAGCGGGAGCAGGGAAATAAAAGCAAAAAGGCAGATAGCGCTTTTGAAAAAGACATCCCTTACGAGACGCGCCTTTATGTTATTGACCATTACGTGACCTCACGCGATGATTCAATGCTGAGCTTCTGGATCACATAGGCTCCGGCAATATTGACTATTATCGTCACAAAGAATAAGACCAACGCCACATATATGAGAGAAGCCGACGTGACCCCTGTGGCCTCGGCAAATTCGTTCGCAATAACACTGGCCATTGTATTGGCGGGACTGAATATGCTCGTCGGCAGGAAATTGCTGTTGCCTATAAGCATCGTCACGGCCATCGTCTCTCCTATGGCTCGTCCCAAAGCAAGAAGGATCCCCGCTATTATCCCCGACCGGGCGTAAGGAATAACGATGTTCCTGATGACCTCGAAGCGTGTCGCGCCCAGGGAATATGCAGCTTCTTTAAGGTCGCCGGGGACAAGGGTAATAACTTCCCTGCCAATGGATGCGGAAAAAGGGATGATCATGATAGCGAGGATCAACGAAGAGGTCAGGATCCCGACGCCCTGAGGCGCAACCCCAATTTGCATCTCTATGAACCTTACGCCGGGCATGAGAAGGAAAAGGCCCCACAATCCGTATATGACCGACGGGATGCCTGCAAGAACTTCCACCGCACTGCGAAGAAAACCCGATACCACCCCGTTCTTATAATATTCACCGAGCAATAGCGAGATGGCTATTGAAAACGGGATCGATATCAAAAGCGCCAGGAAGGATGTAGCAAGGGTCCCGACAAGGAAGGGAAGGGCGCCAAACGTTTCCGATGCGGCGTTCCAGGTCCTTGCGATAAAGAAAAAAACCCCAAATTCGCGTATTGCCGGTATGGCATTTATGAAAAGAGTCCCCAGTACCCCCAAAAGGAGAAGAACAATAAAACCGCCGCTTAGCGTGAGAATGAACGTGAATGCCCTTTCAGAGCGGTCTATATGCCGGGTCAATTTTTTGCTTTGTCTGATCATAGCCAATCAAACAGGGGCGGATAATATTTTCCCGTTCCTGTTTGCTCCCATTTTTATTTTAATAATGGCGCGCCGTTATAGGTCATCGAGCCGATTATCTTCACTGATTTCGCCGCAGCTTCTTTTGATAATGGTGCGTATTGAAGCGGCTCAACATGTCTCTGGCCGTTCCCTACGGACCACATAAGCAGTTTAGCCAGGGTCGCCGCGCGTTCTTTTGTTTTGCCGCCGTAGTTTTGCTCCTTGAAGAAAATAAGCCATGTGAAACCGCTGATCGGATACCCGGCGGCAGCATCGGTATTTGTCAGGGATACATTCGTGTCGTCCGGTATCTTCACGTTTGCGGCAGCGCTGACAGACCGTAAGGACGGTTCAATGAATTTCCCCGCCTTATTCTTCACGTTGCCGTAGGCCATTTTGTTCTGAATTGCGTAAAGTAATTCCACATAGCCTATGGCCCCCGGTGTTTGCTTCACGTACCCGGCAATACCCGGATTGCCCTTTTGGCCGATAGACCCGGCGGGCCAGTTCACTGATTTCCCCACACCCATCTTTTCTTTCCACGCATTATTAGCTTTGGCAAGGTATTCGGTAAAGATGAACGTGGTACCGCTGCCGTCCGCGCGATGAACGGGACTCATCGTCAGGTTCGGCAGAGCAATGCCGGGATTTGCAGATGCAATTTGGGGATCGTTCCATTTCGTGATAGTGCCCATAAATATGCCTGCTATCGTTTCAGGCGTAAAATTAAGCCTGGGACTACCGGGCAGGTTGTATGCCAGGACTACGGCGCCGAGGCAGGTCGGGATGTGCAGAACGGGAGCGCCGGCGGACTGAAGCTCCTTTTCGGTCATAAAGGCGTCGGTCCCTGCAAAATCCACGGTTTTTTTGATAAGCTGGTTAATACCGCCCCCGGACCCGATCCCCTGGTAATTTACTTTTATTTTATATTGCTGGTTGTACGCATCAAACATTTTCGAGTACAGGGGTTGCGGAAAGGTCGCCCCGGCCCCGAGCAGTTCCATGTCGGCTGCCGGCAAATGTCCCGTAAAACCGATCATTATAAACAGAAAGACCAGGGTCAATGAAAAGACTTGTGAAAAAGTACGCGTCATAAAGACCTCCTCGCGCTTAAGATTTACAGCTGATACAGTTTAGTCACTCAAATGTTAATATTGAACAAGGCTGATGTTAAGAAACGGTTAAGAATGACCGTCGATCAGGAAATAGAGGCAGGCAACGATACGATAAATGTCGTGCCCTTGCCGACAGTGCTTTCGACGCGGATCTTTCCATTGTGAAGAAGAACGATATGCTTGACTATCGATAGGCCAAGGCCGGTTCCGCCCAGTTTTTTGGACCTTGATTTGTCAACCACATAGAACCTTTCAAGAATGCGGGGAATATGTTCGGACGATATACCCGGCCCGGTGTCGGTTATCATGATATTTATATCGCCGTCTGCCGTATTCATATGAATTGCGATCCCTCCGGCATCCGTGTATTTAATAGCATTGTCCAGAAGGTTAATAAAAACCTGTTCAAGCTTGAAAGGATCTCCCATGACGGGCGGGATATTGCCGGGAATATTCATTTTGACCGAAAAACCTTTTGCCCGTATTTGATTCTCAAAGATCTTCAACACCCTTTCTATAAGCGGCGCCATATCGACAGGTTCAAAATCGAGCGCGAAAGCCTTTTCTTCAAGCTTTGACAATGTCAGAAGATCACTGACGATATTGATCAGGCGATCTGTATTCCGCCTGATGATAGTGAGATAATTCTTATTTTCATCCGAAAGTGAACTTTCGTCCATGGTCTCTACGTATCCCTTGATAGATGTCAGGGGTGTGCGTAATTCATGGGACACGTTGAGGACAAAATCGCTCTTTATCTTCTCAAGCCTTTTGATTTCGGAAATATCATGAAAGACGATAACTATCTCTTCTTTGGACCTCAAAAAAGTGGCACTGCATAAATATGCCATGCCATTCATCATTATTTCTTCAGTGCGGTTTGACCGCTCGCCCCGTACTTTTTTTATAAGATCGCTGATCGAGGGTTCCCGCAATGCTTCCCAGTAGGGCTTGCCTGTTTTCAGGTCATGCCCTGTGATATTTTTCATGCTTTCATTTGTCAGGACCACCCGTTCGTTATTATCAATAACCAGCAACCCTTCCTGCAGTGATGATATTATGCTGTTCAACTCCTCTTTCTGCCGGGTAAGCTCCGCGAACAGGCCCTGCATCTCATCGGTCATCGCGTTGAAGCTATCCGCAACCTGTTTGAGCTCATCTCGGCCTTTCAGCAATACCCTGGCGCTGAAGTCGTGCCCGGCTACACGTCTTATAGCGTCCGTCACTTCCGCTACGGGACGTGAGATCGTCCGGGCAAAAACAAATGCCGCGATAAGGGCCACAATAAGTACGGCGATGGCTATCTGCAGTATTTTTGTATTGAGCCGTCCGGATACAATCTTGATATCTTTCAAGAACATACTTGTCCGGATAACATACCGGATCGTACCATCCTTCTGAACGGGTATCGCCACGTAGAGCATTTCCTGTCCCAGGGTTTCACTGAAGCGGAGATATCTTCCGGTTCCACCTTCGAGGGCCTGGGCAATCTCCGTCCTGGTGCGATGATTCTCCATTTTTTTTGGATCTTCCTGAGAATCAGCGATGACTCTGCCTTCAGCATCTACGAGGGTTATTCGGGTATTGATCTGCCCGCCCAGTGTCTTAATTGTTCTGTCGATCTGTTCATCCCGCGGGATGTCTGTAAGGCGGCTGCCGATCACCGCCGCGATATCTTTTAATTCCTGCCCGGTACGTTCCAGCTGATAATTACGGATAAGGTACGACGAGAAAAGAACGATAAGCCCGGACAGGGCGATAATGAGAAAAAAATAACTGCCGAATATCTTAAGAAATATCGAGCGTTTCATTGTCTATCCTGTATCCGGCGCCGCGGACATTTCTTATAATATGCGACGCCTCTCCGAGTTTTTCACGTAAATGCCTGATATGAACGTCTACCGTCCGATCGACCACAAACTTCCCATCTCCCCAGAGAAAGTTGAGTATCTGGTCTCTCGATTGAACGCGCCCCTGTCTTGACGCAAGCAAATGCAGTATTTTGAATTCAGATGGCGTAAGATCAATTCTCCTTCCTTTCACCTCGACCTCATGTTTGTCAATGTCGATAGAAACAACATCGGCAATGATCATTCTTTGGGCCTCGTCATCATGCCGTCCATGGCGTCTCAGGACAGCGCGGACCCGGGCAATAAGTTCGCGGGGCGAAAAAGGCTTAGTCACATAATCATCGGCTCCGAGTTCCAGGCCAATTATCTTATCGGTTTCTTCAACCCTTGCGGTCAGCATAATGATGGGGATTAAGGAGGACCGTTCATGCCCTCTCAAATACTTGCATATTTCCAGGCCGTCTACATCGGGAAGCATCAGGTCGAGTATGACAAGGTCCGGCTGCTCTTTTGCGAGGAAACGATAAAAAGACTCCGCCTCCGTGAATTCCTTGACCCGGAAACTGGATCTCTTGAGGTGGATCGATACCAGTTCGAGTATGTCCGGTTCGTCATCAATGATCGCTACCAGTTCGTTCGCCATATTACGAGATTACCCCACCAGCCATATTTTGCATATAATAAAACAATATTGTTAATTTTGGGTTAAGAAGATGATATGTGACAGACCATATTCTCGAAAGAGCATCATTATAGTTACCCATCATCGGGTTATTCTTTCAAATTACCGCGAAACAACCGTTTCTATTTCGATTTCCGGGATGTATGATCTATACTATGCATGCGGCATTCGATGCCGTTAATGAGATGCAGGGCATAGACACAATGCGCATATTGATAATTGAAGATGAAAAGAAAACGAACCAGTATCTTGTCAAAGGGCTGACCGAGCATGAATTTGTTGCCGACGCCTCACATACGGGAGAGGTTCTCACGCGGGCCTTTGCAGGTACGGGACATCAATTTCGATAGCGATACCAACGTGATGGACATTGCAATCCGGCGGCTAAGAAAAAAAGCGGACGGCCCGTATCCCGTAAAATTGATCCATACTATTCGCGGTGCCGGGTATGTCCTGGAAGACCGCCGGGAATCTAATGAATCGTAGCAGGATAGCCGAATCCCTTTCAATTACGAAACGCCTGACAATCCTTTACGCTATTTCTGCGTTCATCCTGCTTGCCATATCGGCCATTATCCTGGATTGGATACTCGTAAGCGACATGGAGTTTGAGGACAACCAGTTCCTCGCTTCAGAAATACAGGGCATCCGGTTATTGCTGCATGAACATCCCCGCGATACCGGTACATGGAAGAAGGTTATAGAGAGGGAAACCATCGCTTCGGCGTCCGTCTATCTGAAATATTATGTCCGTATTCTTGATGAGAAAGGCGTTTCTCTGGTTGAAACCCCGGGCATGAGCGAGGTTCTGGCGAAGACTTCCTTCCCGCTTTACGGGAATTCCCGGGAGCCCGGGGTAAAGGGGGTAAAGCTGAAAGCGGCAGATGGACGGCCCTTTCTTGTTATGGCCTCACTGGCGGAACCGGGCCCTGCCGGTACCGAAGATAAATATATCCAGATAGCGCTCGATATGTCCCACGAGGATGCGATCATCCACGGTTATCGCCGTAAAATGTTCATTATACTTATCGCTGGGGTCTTTTTCTCGGCAATGATAGGGTTTCTCGTTGCGCGGGAAGGTTTGCGGCCTTTAAAGGACATTGCCCGGTCCGTGCAGACCATCGGGGCGGACCGCCTCCATGAAAGGGTAGCGTCAAAACGTTGGCCCCGGGAGGTCATGACCCTTGCGAGGTCCTTTGATGCGATGCTTGAAAGACTGGAAAATTCCTTCATTGGATTATCCCGGTTTTCGGCGGATCTCGCCCATGAACTCAGGACCCCGATCAATAATTTGAGGGGCGAGGCAGAAGTGGCCCTGTATAAGGCACGCGAAGCTTCCGAATACCGGCAGGTCATTGAATCAAGCCTCGAAGAGTACGGCCGTCTCTCGCGAATGATAGAGAACCTTTTATTTCTCGCACGGGCTGAAAGCAGGGATACCACGATCAGGTATTCCGCCATCAATGCGCGCAAAGATATCGACGCGCTTCTGGAATTTTACGACGCGATATCCCAGGAAAAACAGATAAACGTGACGTGCAGCGGAGAGGCAGTCCTTAAGGCCGATCCCGTACTCTTTCGCCAGGCGCTAAGTAATGTCCTGTCCAATGCCTTCCAGTATACCCCGGAAAACGGCGCCATCGAGATCGAAATAGCACAGCGGGACGACGGGTCTGTGCATATATCCATCAGCGATACGGGCATCGGGATCGAACCTGAAAACTTATCGAAAATTTTCAACCGGTTTTTCAGGACAGAACGGGCGAAGAACTATTACCCCGAGGGCACCGGCCTCGGCTTCTCTATCGTTCAATCAATAATGGACCTGCACGGTGGTTCCGTATCTATTGAGAGCGAACCGGACAGGGGAACAACGGTCGTTTTCGTATTCAATAAGCCTAAGGACATTTCTAGCATTACAGTATTGTAACTCAGCTGTAATCATCCTGTAATCGTCCATCCTGTATTATTTCGAGAACAAAAAATGATCTCAAGACTATTTATAGCGGTAGAGACAAATGACATTATCTGACGTGACTCATGTTTTTTTTATATGTGTTCTTGTAGCTATAGGGCTAGTGGCCTTTTACGTGCTCCGAAAAGGATAGACTTGTCAAATTAGAATAAGGAGTTGCAATGATCTGCCAGAATTGTAAGAATGAATTACCGGGAGAATTTAAATTCTGTCCTAATTGCGGTGCTGCAGTCGCACAGAAAGGGTTTTGCCCGGGCTGTGGAAAACAGACGGAGCCGGGCTGGGCAGCATGCGCATTCTGCGGTTTTCGGTTATCGTCCCCACCACACGCTGCAGCGCCATCCCAACCACACGCTGCAGCGCCACCCCAACCGCCACCGCCTCAGGGGTATTATGAACCAAGGCATGGATATCACCATGGGTCCAGTTCCGGACATCATGGCGGGCATTATGGGAACCAGTACCGGAAAAAAGGGCTTTTGGGAAGAATATTTTCGTCCTGAAGGGCACACCCCGTAATACGGGGTTACACAATAGAAGAATTCCTCGGATCGGGGAGTTTCGGGGCTGTTGCCCGGGTAACAAGGCATGGCCTTGATTATGCCCTGAAGGCATTTCTGCCCGGTAAAACTGACGGTGGATTTCATCTCGAGGCCGATATTTTATCCCGACTCGACCATCCGGGGATCCCCGGCCTTGTCGAGACATTTTCCCACGATGAAATAGATTACATGGTGCAGGAATTTGTGGATGGTTATCCATTGAGCTACTATATCGTCAACGGCAAAAGATTCGGTGACGAAGAGATCATGGAGGTCCTGTCCAGGTTACTTGAGATCCTGTCGTACCTTCATGAGCCGGACGATAAAGGATGCCCGGTCATACACAGGGACCTGCGCCTGTCGAATGTCTTTTGGTCTGAGAATAAAGCACATATAATTGATTTTGGCATGGCCCGATATCTTAGGGAAAAGGTCGCCCTATCAGAAAGATCATCCGACGGGACGGTCCTGAATATTGACCGTCACCGCCCCGGCAAAGAAACATACTCCTTGCTTCGAGACCAGGTGTCCCCCTCGAGTGATCTTTTCGGGGCCGGCGTCGTGGCGCTTGATCTGTTTACAAACTGGATAACCGATGATAAACAATTAAAACAACCGTGGCAGGATATCTTTCCGGGCAGCAGTCAGCTCAGATCATTCATCGAACAATTATTGCTTCCCGAAGTCCAATTCCCGTCTGCCCGGGATGCGCTGGATAGTCTTGAGAAAATAAGGGAATAACGAATTGTTAAATAACAACGCCTATAAGGAGCCTTGACTGAATGTGCTTCGCAGTATGATCATGATCATCGGAATTGTCGTGATGTCCGGCGCAGGCATACTATCGTGTGACAGGGTTGACCAGTACAAGGTCAAGGAACTACCGGGCCGCAAGCCCATCTCTACGACAATGTGTTACTAGCACCATCAACCCTGGAAACCTCAGGTCGAGCGTAAAGGTTTTAGATAGTCGTCACAATTCCGTCACAATCGAAAGCGGTAGGGTTTGACAGTTGAACGAAAACCCTTGTAAAATAAGCCATGCGAGAGTGGCGGAACTGGCAGACGCACTGGACTTAGGATCCAGCGGGTTAAACCATAGGGGTTCAAGTCCCCTCTCTCGCATTTTCAATAATTTCCAGTTGTTTCATGATTTAACTCCAATAAAGTCCGACGTGTTGCGTTATCAATGTGATAAATTTGTGCTAATGGCAAAGTTGACCTGTTAGTTCTTAGTATGTTAGACCGGTGCGCTAATCCCACATCGAAGGCTTTCCATCGACATTTCTTGTTGCTGATGCCAACCTTGCTTCAGTTGCTGGGTAGGGTAGAAACTGCGAGCTTCCTGTAACAAATGACAACCAATGTTAGTTAAGGATACAAGATTTCAACCGGCAATCTCCAATATGGATATGCAGAAAATATTATTCGCCCGAAATACGTGTTTGCCTTGAAAAAAAGCAAAATGATGTATAATTATTTATAGACTCCGCAAAAGGAGGCGTAGGGTAGGCTTGGAAAAGAACCGTAAAGAAATGGAAGCAACTAAAGTATCCGAAGCCGCAGCCCTCGAATACGCCGAAAGCATCATCAACGCCGTGCATGAGCCGTTGGTCGTTCTGGACCAGGATCTAAGGGTGATCACCGCCGGCCGCTCCTTCTATGAATTCTTCAAGGTAAGACCCGAAGAGACCGTAGGACAGCATATATATGACCTGGGCAATAAACAGTGGGATATCCCCGGACTGCGGGAACTGCTGGAAAACATCCTCCCCCAAAAGACAACCTTTGATAACTATGAGGTTGAACACGATTTTGTCACCATAGGCAGGCGTACAATGCTTCTGAATGCCCGGCAGATCCAAAGGGCGTTGGGCAAGGAACGGATCATCCTCCTTGCCATCGAGGATATCACGGAACGTAAGCGACTGGGAGACGCACTGGCAGAGTCCGAAGAGCGCTTCAGGAGAATTTTTGAGACCGCAAGCGACGGGATAGTGCTTCTCGAAAAAAGCGAAGGGAAGATAAAACATGCTAATGCGGCCATTTCGAAGATGTTTGGCTATACCAATGAAGAGAGCATCGGGAATAAGCTTCAGGACATCGGTATTCCACTCGATATGGGTGATTTCCAAACGACAATGCAAGAATTGAACGAGGTGGGCATTATTAATTACGATAATGTTCCGGTAAAAACCAAGTCCGGGGAGCATATCTATACGGATATATATCTCGTCGACAGGGCAACGTTGGTACAATGTAACATCCGTGAAATCACCGAGCGCAGGCAGGCCTTAGCGGAACTGTACGAGTCGAAGGCATTGATCGAAGCAGTCGTGGAAAATGTCCCGCTCATGATCTTTCTCAAAGAGGCAACAGACCTGCGTTTTATAATACTCAATCGCGCCGGAGAGGAACTCCTTGGATATGACCGCAAAGATCTGATCGGGAAGAACAACCTGGATCTGTTTCCTCCCGAACAGGCAGCCCAATTCATGGCAAAGGACCGGGAAGTGCTCGATGGAGAGATTGACATGCTGGACATTCCGGAAGAATCTATCCTGACGGCAAGGAAAGGCCAGCGGCTTCTCCATACCCGTAAGGTCTGCATCAAGGGTCCCGATGGGGTCACAAAATTCCTGCTGGGCATCTCTGAGGACATCACCGAACGCAAACTCGCCGAGGAACAGATCAAGGCCTCCCTCCGGGAAAAGGAGGTCCTCATTAAGGAGATCCACCACCGGGTAAAGAACAACCTGAACGTCGTTGTAAGCCTCCTCAGGATACAATCAAACAAGATAGAAAACAAAGAGCAGGCCCGGGCCGCATTCAGTGAAAGCTGCGACCGGATTTACTCCATGGCCCTTGTCCATCAGAAGCTTTATGAAAAAGCAGACCTGACCTATATCGACATGGAGGGCTATATAGACGATATATCTCCCAAGCTGAAAGGCATCTACGCCCCTGACAGAGATATTACAATAGAGTCCAATGCGAAGGATGTCTCGTTAGATATAACCCTGGCAGTACCTGTGGGACTCATTCTCAATGAACTGATCACCAATTCCCTGAAGCATGCCTTTCCCGATAACCGCGAAGGTTCAATAACCCTGTCTCTCTCTTTGAAAGATACCTCGTATCGCCTCTTAGTCGCTGATAACGGAATAGGACTGCCGGAAGATATCAGTGTAGATACATCGGAAACCTTCGGTATGGAAATCGTCTACCTCCTTACCGGGCAGATTGACGGCACCCTGGATATTCAACGGGACGAAGGCACACGATTTACAATCACCTTCCCCCGTGAGGATACCGAAGAATGAAACCGAGAATACTTATCGTTGAAGATGAAGCAATCGTTGGAAAATGCCTTAAAATGGATCTCCTTGCACGCGGCTACGAAGTATTGCCAATTGCGACAACAGCTGATAAGGCAGTGGAACTGACAGAAAAACATGAACCGGACATCATACTCATGGATATCGTGCTGAAAGGAAAGAGGACAGGCATCGACGCCGCCAGGGAGATTGGAGAGACTCAATCAATACCTATTTTCTTCCTCACCGGGAACACTCACCTGTTAGACGACATTCAGTGGGTGCAGAAAGCCATGTGTCGGATTATCTCCAAACCGGTTGTAATAGAGCAGTTACACCAGTTCATTGAAGAGACGCTGGGTATGTGGTATCAATAATATCCCTCAAAAATAAATTGCATGACAACAATCCCGGACAGAGGGTTAGCTTTTGTACCGATGTTGCCGTTCATAGAATCAACATTACTTCCCGTTATTCACGATCAAGGTAAAAAAAGCCCTATGCAACCTTTGCAGGTGCGCCAAATCCGGCAAATTATGCCCATTTTATACCCGTCATAATGAACATAATCGCCCCCCCTCTATTGATCGATTGCTCAATCCGACCGTGCCAGGTGGAGAGGATTATGGAACGTAATGATCCAGGAATACCTCATCTGTGCTGTGCAGAATATCATGACACTGATAGGCTCATCGAAGAGACGGATGGAAGGAGCGGTCGGGCGTCCTTGCATAGCAGTGGAAAAAGCAACACAATCCCGCATGTTCCCGACGATCTGCATCTTTACGAGAATGACAATGACCGTTACTGCGCAATCAACGACTTAATCGTTCACGCCCGGCCATGGAACATGAACTGAGCGGTCACGCAACGGCTTTGGGCAACAGGCCGTAAAGATTTGACCCCAGGCCCCTCCACTCAAAAATCTAAACCCGTCCGCGCGCGGGGCAACAATGCCCGGAAATAAGATTTCGCGCCTTAAGGAGGGCTCGCTTTAAACGCGGGACGCCAGGCAGGGACCGGCTTGGGGATGCCTTTATCCGTTCTGTTTATCGGCTGCTTCCGACGCCTTCTTGAGGGCGTCCAGGAAGGCCCCGTAGTACTTTTCCGCCCTGTCGCCGGGCAACGCCTCGTCTTGGTCACGCAGGGCGTATATGTCTTTCAGTGCATCTCCATCGAGCGTGAACTCGCGGGCCGAGGCTTCGATGATTTGCTGCGGCCCTTTTGCGTCGCTGCCGTTGACGGCGAGAAGGAAGCCCAGCGTTTCGACGAAACGCTTTATCTGCTGCGACATCATGACGGTTAGCCGCTGCCCCCCGTTCAGGATGTAGTGCCTGCGAACCTTGAGAAGCATATTGCTCAGGCGCTGCCTGATGCGGACCATGACGTTCCGGCTGTCTATTGCAAAGCCTGCGAGCGGGTCCTCACCATAGAGCACCCGGTAGCCGTCCCTGATCGCCATGAATTTCAGCGGGAATATGTCGACGCCGGCAGCGATATCGCCCGGGGTCAGAAAAAGCGGTGCGATACCCGACCGTCTTCCCTTAAACACGGGGTCGAGAAGCGAGTGCAGCGATGCGATGTCGGCATTCCCGAGGACAACGAGAAGGTTGACGTCGCTCTTCCCGGGACGGTAGTCGTCACGCGTGGCGCTCCCATACAGGACGAGCGCCTCAAGGGATACCCCGGGGAGCTGCCGAATATCTTCAAGGAATAATGCGACCGCGCTTTTCTCTTCAGTTCCCAATCGTGTTCCCGACAAATCCGGTTCTTTATTCATCTCTTAACCTCTCACGTAAATGTCTCCATAGTGTTCCCGGGACCGGGGTGGTTCGGGGCATACACCGTGGCCGCTGTTTCAACCCAGCAGCCGGGGTCTTTCCTGAAAGGGTCCCCGGTCAACGCATAGGAAAGGCACCTCAAGCCCCCGCCGCACAGCCGTTCGTAGAAGCAGCAGCCGCAGCCGTCAGCAGCCCTTTTCCTGTCCCGCAAGGCAATGAAAAGGGGGTTCTCCAGGTAGATCTCCTTAAGCGGCCGGTCAAGGACGTTTCCCGCCGGGATGGGCATGCGCCTGCAGGGTACGACGTCTCCATTGGCCATGACGGTGATCAGCGTGCCGCCCGCGGCGCACCGGTAGGGCTCACCCCCGACCGCGAGGAACTGCAGGGCGCGGTCCATCGCGATCTCGGTGCGGCTAAGGGGGTTCCTCCCGGCCCTGCCCCTAACCTTCAGGACGGCAGAAAAAAGGTCGCGGACCTCAGCGGGAGATAAGACCTCATCCTTATGCGACCCACTACCGCCGCAGGGGATGAAACGGTCCGTCCAGACCTTGGATACACCCAGCTTCATTCCCAGTTTTGCAACATCGCTGAAGCACCGGTAGTTCCGGCGCGATGCCGTGAAAGATATCAGCGTCCTGATCCCGTTCTCGCCAAGATACCGGATCGCGCGGGAGATCCTCCTGTGGTCGCCCGGACCCCGTATGCTGTCGTGCATCGCCTCGTCACCGTCTATGCTCACCTGGATGAACCCGGGCCCAAGGGATTTGAGGCGCCTGGCGCTTTTCGCATCGATAAAGCTGCCGTTTGTCAGGATGGCAAAGCTGAAGGCCCCCCTGCGTGCATGGAATTCTTCGAGAAGGTCCCAGATGTCCTCCCGTATAAAAGGCTCCCCGCCCGTGAGATTAATGTGCCCGGGCTGCCCGTTGCCGATTGCCGCCAGGTCACAGAACCGGTCCGCTACCCGGATAAGCTCATCCCGGGTAAGTTCATCCGTCCTGCCGAGTTCCTGGTAACAGTGAATGCACCTGTTATTGCACCGTTCCGTTATGTGCCACTGGAGGAGCATTCTTTTGCGCAAGGATGGGCCTTTAGCCCGCTCTACCGTCAACCGGTCGTGATAGGCCTTTACCCGCCACATCCGCCGCACCCCCCGCATCCTCCGCCGTCTCCACCGCCTCCGCCGTCCGATGAACTGCATCCCCCGCAGGAACTCCCCGGGGACGACTTCCTGAAGGCGGACTGGAATTCCTCATATAAGGGAGAGCCCGCCAGGGCCGCCGCACCGAATATCGCGACCGCATAGGCCGGGTCTATCCCCTCCGGCGCGTTCCTCGTGCGCAGCCAGTCGAAATGTTTTTCAAGCTCTCCGAGATATTGCCTGCCCAGCCCGCTGGCCTTGCTCCATGGCTTGAGGATCAAGGGGACGAGGACGAAAGAGCAAACCATCAGCACGAAGAGAAAAAAGACCGGTTTTCCCAGCGAGACGCCGAGCATGAATTTCGAGAAACCGGCCACGACGAGAATGGCCATGAGGACCCAGAAGATCGCCCAGCAACGCCTCTCCTCCGATGCATTCTTGATGAGCCGGTGTTGCGCCAACTCCTGGTAATTGAAGATGGCCAGGCTTTCCACGTCCCTGCGTATCGCCTGCGACGTGAAAAGGTCCTTTGTCTTCGTTTTCCTTGCCACATGATCGTAGACCGAACGGGTGACCGGTTTTAACGTCCGAAGTTTGACCGTCCGTTCCGCGTCGCTTAAGTCTGTCCTGTTGATGGAAGCCTTATCCTTCGTGCCTTCGATCTCTGCAAGCCCTTTGTTCAGGAGGTCGAACACTGCCGTCTTGACGGCCTCCTTCCAATCCCCTTTCAGGAACGATATCGTCAGGGGGTCAAACCTCGTCAGGTTAGGCAGGGGCAAACCCCTCGTGCTGTCGGCACCCATCATCAACCTGCCGGCAAGCACGCAGGCCACCCCCAGGCAGACGTAAAGGAATAGAAAGGCTGGTCCCGGTATGGATTGTAAGAATTCAATCATTGCCTACCCCGATCTTCCTCCCGGCGAGATGTAGTAAACGGTATCCCCCGGGTGCATCATTGTGTGGTCCCGTCCGAACCTGATATTGCCTTGTGTGTCCCTGACCATAAGCACCCTGTCCCCTAATTCCTTCAAAGCGGGCCCAAAGGCCTCCCCGGCGCCCACCCTGGAACTCGACACAAAGATCTTTCCCGCGGCACTGTCAAAGGCGTTTATGACATCGCTCATCAATGCCGCCGATGCGAAAGCAGCCGATGCGATGTAGGAGGAACTGACGGCGTCGTCTATGCTGAAATTCTTCCGTATCATGCGGGCGAAATCTTCGTCGAAGATCCTCAGGACCGTCCTGATACCGCCGTTCGTCGCCGCCGCGTTCAGCCCGGCCTCCAGGTTCATGAGGTCATTGTCGGTAGAGCACACTATCGCTTTTGCATGCCCGGCGCCGGCGTGAGCAAGGGAATCCTCCAGAGTTGCGTCTGAAACGATGAACGGGACCCCCATATCCCTCAGTCTCTGGATAAACCTGTTCTGCGGGTTCTTTTCGACGACCACCACATCCTCGCCGAGTTCGACGAGATTTTCGAGTATCCTTGCCCCGACATCCCCGAGGCCGCAGACAATCACGTGGTCCCGGATGTGCATTTTCCGCCTGCCCATGAGTATCTCGAGCCTTTTCTTGATCATGCTGTCCGTGATGAAAGCGAACAGTATGGCCATAAGCATGGCCCCGGAAAGCATGAGGACTATTCCGACGACCTTGGAAATTGTCGATGACTCGCGCAGGCTGATATCGCCGAAGCCGACCGTCGTGAGGACGGTCACGACAAAGTAGACGGCATTTATGAAGCTCAACTTCTCCGAGGCGGCGAAGAAGAAGATGCTGAAAAGGAGTATCCCGAGAAGGGTGACGAGGGTAAAGAAGAGCACCTTGTCCGACAGGAGAAGGCCCGGTCTGAACCTCCGCCCCTTCCTGGCCCCGCTTCTTCTTTCGCCGGGCCTCAAAGGGGCTATTATGCCGCTCAGCTTCTTTGCCCCGGCGAAGGATGAGAAGCACAAGACCCGCGCATCGTGCCCTATTACCTCATCTGTGCCCGGGCAAGCGGTCCCGTCGATCGCGACTATCCTGATATTGCGTTCGGCTTCAGTTTCACCGGCACTTTTTTCCGTTCCCCCCGTTAAAACATCGCCCTTCACCTCGTAAAACGTATATGTCGCGTTATCCACCCTGAACGACAGGATAGAATCCCGGACCAATGCGGAAACAGCAAAGCTTGGCGTCGCGACCTGCGATACACTGATAGCGCGCACACCGGGTATCCTCTTTTCAAGCTCCCCGGCAAACTTCATGTTGAAGACCCGTACGACGATCCTCATGCCGGGATTGAGCTCGTTGACCCTCATTGCGGCGTGTATATTGAACTGGTCGTCCTCGGAGGGAAATATTATCGAACCCGCGGAACGAAGGTCCAGTTCATTCAACGTGTCCAGGCTGTTCGTGTCGGCTGTAACGACTAGAACCCCCGACGACCTCGTTTGCTCAAGAAGCCGCGAATGTTCCCGGGCCACAATGGTGACAGGCACCCCCGTTTCGACGAGGAATTCCATTATCCTGAACCCGGCATTCGAAAGGCCGTATATGATGACGCCCTTCTCCCGCCCCTCCCTAGCACGGGATACCGTTCTGTCGTCAACCGCATTTTGTTCCAGTATAAAGCCCCCTGTCTCGCACGTGTCGGTCATTGATTCAAAATCGATGTACCGGTGAGCCAATTGTACCACGCCGCTTTTATTTCTTGAACGAATAATTTCAGAGACCCCCGGCGCCTGAGGCTACGCCGGGTAAGAACCCTTTGATTGAGAAACTAACTTTAGAGATGGTACAATAGACGGGGGCAGGTCACCCTGCGAGAGGATGGACATCATTGTTGTCTCAACCTCTCGCTTGTGTCGCTGGGCAACTACTTTGCGGGTGTTGCAGGAACTGCTTCTACAGGCTTTGCATCTTTTGCATCTTTTTTGTGATGTTTCTTTCCGTGGCGCTGTGGTTTTCCTACAAATTTTGCGACCATTTTGCCATCAGTCTCTTCGTAGCCAACCATGACCTTGTCGCCTGTCTTTAAATCTTCCAACTTGAGATCTTTGCCAAACTTGGCATTAGCAACGTCAAAGGTCATCTCGCCTTTTTTGCCCTTCACCGCTACCACTATGGTCTTTGCCGCTGCGTCAGCGCTGACTACCTTGCCTTTTGCCGTTAGCCCGGCCATATCGTGTTTATTGTGTTTTCCTACAAATTTTGCAACCATTTTGCCGTTAACCTCTTTGTAGCCGACCACGACCTTGTCGCCTGTCTTTAAATCTTCCATCTTTAAGCCTTTGGCAAACTTGGCATTCGCTATGTCAAAGGTCATCTCGCCTTTTTTGCCCTTCACGACCATGGTCTTTGCCGCTGCATCCACGCTGACTACTTCACCTCTTGCCCTCGTCCCATCTTTCTTTTGGGCCGGGGCTTTTACATCTGCCGCAGGGGCCGTGGCTGCCTCTTTCGTAACCGTCTTCTTGTCGGGCGCTGTTTTTGCTGCCTCCTGGGCAAATACTGTTGCCGCAAAAACAATACTAACGACAAATACCAACATTAATAATAATCCTTTCTTCATAGCTTTTTACCTCCGTTTTATATTTTATGGACTTATAAAAAATGTAGCGTAATATGTCAACAGGAAAACATAGATCATAACGTACTCCAACGTCATGAGGGATTGCCTACCAATATAAATGCCCCCCAATAGAACGGATTTGGCCTCTTTTTCATCAGTTCCAACTTCGCCTGCCTCAGCGCCTCTGCCTTTGATTTTCCATCAGCCATGAGAGTGTAAAAGTTTGTCATAAGTTGCATTGTCTCCGCACTGGGCACACTCCAGAGACTTAGCACGACCGCCTTAGCTCCGGAAAGAATAAATGCCCTCTTCAAACCAAAAACACCCTCCCCGCTTCGCACATCACCGACCCCGGTTTCGCAGGCTGACAGTACAACAAGATCAGTTCCCATGAGTCGAAGTCCCATAACCTTTTCAGCACTCATTATGCCTTCGTCTTTTCCTTCTTTAAGGGACAGGTTGATTCCTGC
This sequence comes from uncultured delta proteobacterium, assembly GCA_903872255.1. Taxonomy (GTDB): domain Bacteria; phylum Desulfobacterota; class Syntrophorhabdia; order Syntrophorhabdales; family Syntrophorhabdaceae; genus Delta-02. The sequence goes on from CAIQJW010000218.1 coordinate 29,794, forward strand.
AAGAGCGAGTCCTGACCGTAGCATGGGGCTGTCTTTTAGCAGCGTTTGATTGGACTCCGTTGCATTCTTGCCATGTTTACTTTCATCTTTTTCGATGAAAAAGCCATGAGTTGCCAGGTGGACTATGCTCGGAGATTCGGCGGAAAACAGGACCGCGTCCACGGCTTTGTCATTCTGATAGTTTTTCACGGAAATCTGCATTTTCTGAGTTAATATCTTCTCGATGGTATTTGCCTCATCTTTTGTATCGGGAAGCCTTAAAAATGATGCCGGTTCGTTCACTTTTGCAGCAGATGTCGCTGTCACCGGTTTTGCCTGCCTGCTCAACCCGAAATCATAATCCGGATCAGCAAGAATCAGGGCTATCGCGCTGCGCTCCGGGCGAACCTCCTTACCCTCAAGCCTCACAATGTCCCTGCCGGCAGAGATGTAGCTGATCTGGTACTTCTCTAAGGGGTATTCCCCTTTTGCATCAAGGAGCACTTCAAAAGGTATCAGATTGAGGATGCCATCAGGGCTGATATACAGATGCTGTTTGTTGGTGACGTAACTATCGATAGGCCCCATCAGAAGTTTGTAAAGTTCCGCGCCCTCCTTATCGAGAGTTTGTTTATTGGGTACATACCCATCTCTTGAGGAATTCATCGCTTTTAGATAGGCACGAACATGTTGATCTATCTTCTCACACGAACCAAGACTGATCATTGAAAGGGGTATTTTTTCTCCCGGTCTGAGGATAAAAACGAGGTATTGTTCTCCGGCCCAGGCCTTTTTCTTATAATCAAAAATATCGATCCTGGCAAAATCCAGGTAAACCGAGTTCTTTGGGAGTACCTCGGCGATCCTCGCCGTGTCTGCCTTTCCGGCCTTCTTCTCAATGTCAAAATCCTTGCTCATGGCCGAAAGAGCTGTTTCAAGGTTCTCCTTCAACTTTTCCCGTGCCGCCAACGTATTTTTAACATCCTCAAATGTTGCATCCGTCCACCTTGTAGTCTGGAGCTTCGCTATTTCCCTTCTCGTCTTGATCAATTTTTCAAAGAGCTCCTTAATCTTGACATTCCCGGAGGCAACGACAGCCTCCAGATGCCTGCCCTGGGCCTCCATGACAGCCCCCTTCCACTGGAGCCATGCATTCATGGTCCCGGTTACAGCCGCCTCATTTGAAGCAAGATACGACGCGGAATGACTCAGGAACTCATACATGGAGAGCTCGGTTGTCTTCATGTAGTTCAATTTTTCCCTTTCTGACAAGAGGAGAAATACATTGTCCCTTTTTATACCTTCGATCCGCACACTTTGTTCAAAGAAACGGTGGCTTTCTATGTGGTTTCCCTGCAAGGCGTAGAGAAGGGCAAGTTCCTTTGCTGACAACCCCACTTTAGGATGCTTATCCCCGAGTGCATTGAGACGGATTGTGTATGCCTTGAGCAGGAAATGCCCCGATGTATCATATCTGCCAATAATACGGTACAAGACCCCCAGCTTTTGCATGCTGTCCGCTGTAAAAACATGGTCTTTACCATACACTTTTTCCCGTATTTCGAGAGCTGTCTTATAGCGTTGTTCTGCTTCCTGGAACTTCCCTGAAGTTACGTAAAGACCTGCCAGAGCGTCAAGGCTTTCCGCAATATCAGGATGGTATTTCCCGAAAGCCTTTTCGAGGATTTCGAGCGCCCTTTTATAGCAAGACTCCGCCTCTTTCACTGCCCCTCGCGCCAAATACAAAGTTCCAAGTAAGTTGAGACTTCCCGCAACCGAAAGATGGTCCCTGCCCAAAGCCTTTTCCTGAATTTCAATCGCTTTCTTGAATTCCTGTTCTGCTTCAACTGACCTGCCGCTGTTCCGATACAATTCAGCCAGATCGATCCGGCTTTCAGCGACAATGGCGTGCCCTTTGCCAAGAACTGTCTCACGTATTCCCAGAGCCTGCTTGCATAGGGGTTCTGCTTCAGCATATAGCCCTTTTGCAATATAGATTTCTGCCAGCACTTCCATGCTTCTTGCCGTGTCGACGTGCCCATGTCCTAATTTGTCCTGATTGGTCTTGAGCGCTGCAGTTGCAAGCCTTTCCGCGTCTTCATACCTGCCCATGTTCACATACAGGCCAGCAAGAGAGGTCATAACCCGGGTAGTGCTCGGATGGTCGCGGCCCCTTGTCTTCTCCCTGATTTCCAGCGCTTTCTGATATAGCGTTTCCGCCTCACGGTATCTCCCCATTGTCTCATATAACTCTGCAACCGAACTGATACTCCCTGCATAACGGGGGTGATCGGTCCCCAACACCTTCTCCCTCATCTTCATGGATCTGGACAAAAGCTGCTCTGCTTCGCTGAATTTCCCCAGGGTCATATATACTCGGGCAAGACTATTCAAGCTTGCTGCCGTATCCTGGTGTTCGGGAATCAACACCTTTTGTCGTATTTCCAGGCCTTTTTTCAGGTACGTTTCAGCTTCGCCATATTTACCCATAGCAAGGCAGAGCATCCCGATAGATGTGAGGCTTTGCGCCACGAGAGGATGCTGGTCTCCAAATACGGCCTGCCGGATCTTCAGGGAATCTTTAAACAAAGATTCAGCTTCAGCGTTCCTTCCCGTAGACCGGTATATATTGCCCAGTAGTTGCATGCTCGTAGCCACGTCAGGATGGTTTTTCCCAAGTCTCGCTTCCCGTATGCCAAGGGCCTGCTTACAGAGCTGTTCCGCCTTTACATATTCTCCGAGAGAGTATTCTATGTCGGCGAGATTCTGGATATCTTCAGCGATCCGGGGATGTCCCCGATCATAGTTTTTCTCTGAAATCTCCAGCGCTGCCGTGGCCATCCGCTGAGCCTCGGGGTACTTCGCCATAGTTTTGTACAGAGACGCAAGAGATCCAAGCGATTGTCCCACCTGAGAGTGATCTTTTTCCAGTTGCTTGCGTCTAATCTCAAGAACTCTTGTGTATTGTTTCTCCGCCTCGGCATAATTTCCCATAAGTTCGTTAAATTCCGCCAAAGCATATAAGCTTCGGGCGTAACGCAGACTATCCGTGCCTCCCGTTGCCTCTCTGGCTTTCAATGAACGTTTGAGCAGTGGTTCCGCCTCTGCGTATCTTCCTGAAACAGCATATAAGCGGGCAAGCATGCCTATTGTTGTTGTAATTTCTGGATAATCGGCGGCAAGCTGTTTCTCCCTGATATCAAGAGATCTCTTGTATGCGGCCTCAGCCTCCAAATACTTACCCTGAGAGAAAAGTGCCGATCCCAGAGAATTCAGGCTTTGTGCAACATCCAGATGCTCTTTACCTAAGGATTTCTCCCGTATTCCAAGAGCCCTTGTGTATTGTTTCTCTGCCTCGTTGGCTTTGCCTTTCGCTGAAGCTACACGTCCCAAAACCATCAGTGTTTCGGCGGTCTCCGGGTGATCGACACCTAATTTCTTTTCCCTGATTGTAAGAACTTTCTTGGCCAATATTTCGGCTTTGTCATATTGACCTTTCGCTATTGCTATCTCGGCCCTTGTCTGCATACTCTTAGCTACCGCAGGATGCTCCGGTTCACCTCTTTTTTTCATGATCGCGTCCACGCGGTCGCAGAAAAGCTCGGACTCGTCGTATTTACCCATGCTCTTGTAGATATCGGCTACAGAATGAAGGGACATCACAAGACGAGGATGGTCTTTCCCCAGACGCTTCTCATTCATCTCAAGTGCCTTAAGATACAGAGGTTCAGCCTCACGGTATTTGCCCGTTGCCTCAAATATCTTTGCCATGGCAAA
>CAIQJW010000219.1 GCA_903872255.1 uncultured delta proteobacterium
AAAAGGGCCGCAATGCCGTGATCATAAGCCTCAGTCAGGGCTTCTCCCGAAAAATCCTTGCCCTCCATATAGATATGGCCTGGTTTTTGGGCGTCTATCTTTGAAAAGTTACCATTTTTGTCGATGATCATGATGGTGTCGTTCATTGCCTTCACGAGCGCCCTGAGCTGCGTCTCCGCGCTTTCCCTCAGGAGCCTTTCCTGCTCCCTGATGGTCAGCTGCGCCTTGATCCTCGCCTCGACCTCAAGAGATTCGAAAGGTTTGGTTATATAGTCGACCCCGCCCACGCCGAAAGCCCTGATCTTTTCAGACGTCTCCGTGAATGCGGTCAGGAATATGACAGGGATGTCCTGCAAAGCCGGATCGGCCTTGAAGCGCCTGCATACCTCGTAGCCATCCATTTCCGGCATATTGATATCAAGAAGAACGAGGTCGGGTGGATTCACCTTTGCCGTCATAAGAGCTATCTTTCCGGACGGGGCAGGACGGACAATATACCCTTTGCTCTTGAGCATCCCGGTCAAGAGCTCGAGATTTTCCTGCGTATCATCCACCACAAGGATGCTCTGTTCATGGTTCTGGTTTTCGGTCATTGTTTAATCCCCAGTATTTCAAAAATTGATTCGTAGTCATATCTCTTTATAAGTTCCCGCAATCTTTCGGCAAGGCCGTCGCTATACTCCTCGGTTTCGTCCACCGTCTGAAGGAGTATATCAAGCCTCGCATTTCTTGCCGCGTCCTGCATCCTGTCGACAAGTCCATGAGGCAATTCGGATATTCCACCGCTTTCAGGGAGAACTTCTTTCTCTATGCATGCCGTATCGTTTCGTCCGGATGCAGCGCTTATTCTGACAAATTCCCCGATCTTCTCGCGTACCGTCTCTTCGTCGTACGGTTTCAAAATATATCCGTCCATTCCGGATTCTTTTATTTTTTCCCTGTCGCTATCCTGAACATCTCCGGTGGCGGCAAATATTACTGCGTCCTTGCCTGCCTCCTTTGTCCGGATCATTCTGGCCGCCTCATACCCGTCCATGCCGGGCATGCGCAAATCCATCATGATGATATGAGGGTTCCATGCCTCGTATTGCCGGACCGCTTCAGGTCCATTTTCAACACTGCGTACATCAAAACCCAGATGTTCCAGTATTTCTGTGAACACAATACGGTTTTCTTCCACATCATCTGCGACAAGCACCCGGACCAGTTCTCCATTGTCACCACCGATAAGAGACCTGTGCGATACCCCGGTTTCGACCGGCTGCACCGAACCTTCCCTGACGTTGAGCTCAAAATGGATCCGGTCATGACCCTTGCTATCACCCGTTACCTCAACAATCCCCCCCATACAGCGCAAAAGCTCCCGGCCCATGATAAGGTCATGCTGTGACCCCGTGGACCTCTTCGGCTCCCCCGTTTTTTCACGGGCAAGGGCTGACTTTGCGGCATTTCCCGGGTCTTGATCCCGATTACCCGATATTTCGCCGATAAGCTTATAGCGGTCTTCATCACGGATCGTACGCAGCCCTAGCCGTATCCCGCCGCTCTTTGCCATCCTGGCGGCATGCACGGCCAGATCCATGATCGCGCGCATAAGCCTCTCCCTGTCAGCGATAATGAACCGTACGGCATTGCCCGTTGCATCGTTGCTCACATGGCACGGTTGCCCGTTAATTCTTTGTTGTATCATTCTTTCAATGTCCCGGATAAAAGCATCCAGATCGAAAGAGTTCATGTTCAGCGTGTTGCGGCCTGCCTCAAGCCTGCATATTTCAACCAGGTCGTTTATTAATGATGAAAGGTGCTTTCCGCTTCGATGAATAGCGTCTATCTTCTCCCGGTTATTTACGGTCAATGACGGATCCTGCTGCAGTAATTCGGTAAAGCCGATGATCGCATTGAGGGGTGTCCTCAAGTCGTGTGACATGTCGGACAGGAGGATACCCGACTGGTGGGTCCCCTCACCGGAGGCGGATCTCTTTTCCTCCAGAAGCTTTCTTAAATAACGGTTTTCCAGATGCACCCTGACACGTGCAGCAAGTTCCTCGCTCTGAAAAGGCTTGCTTATGTAATCTTCCGCCCCGGCCTTGAGCGCCATAATCTTCTCCCCGGTCTCCTCAGGGCCGACCATGAAAATAAGGGGGATATTTTTTGTATTTTCCGGCTCTTTCAACATACGGCATATATCAGACCGCTGTCCCTGCGAAAGGTGGACATCAACGATATCAATGAGTATGAGGTCCGGCCTGATATATGGCACCGATGCAAGACATTGCTGCCAGTTTTCTGAGACCAGGACATTGACATTATGCTGTTCCAGCGTATTTTTTACAATGGCCCGGCCATTTATATCGTCGCTGATAAGGAGAACGATCTGTTGCATAGTTTCCGCACCCGGCATATTTTACTTAACTCCGGTACTTCGCTGCTGTCGGTTTCACCCATACGAATTCAGATGGCATATCCCGTGTTTTCGATATCTGTCTGAAAACAACATGTGCTGCACATACAATCTTTTAACAATCCTCAAACCTGCGGTAAATATATGTCTAATATACGTATAGTATAGGTCATAAACATCCACAAGAAAAAAATGAACCCATGTTAAAAAAACCCCTTCTTCTACCATTTATACTGTACTCCCAGCATTCCTGAGTGTTGTGCCGTGTCATTCGAGAAATACCCGTCATACGTAAGGTTGAGGTAGATGTTACCCTTTGTTTTCAGGGTAAGGCCTACACCCGCCCCCAGTCTGTCCCGATCAGGCTTGTCAGCCCTCACGGTGAAAGCTGTTTGCGGGTATCCTGTAAACGAGGCATTCAGCACATGATCATCATTCGAGAATTCATGGTCCCAGCGAAACCTGAGTTCCGGGCTTAAGATGCCGGCTTTGGTCGTAAAGTCCTTGCGGACCCTGACACCCAGAGACCCGAGATACGATGCCACGTTCTCCCTGTCTGCATCAAGGCTCAAACACCCTGCCCCGTCTTCACTGAAGCTGTCTCTTAACAGATGTACCGCCTGAATGGATGCAAGCGGGATGATATCTGCGTATCTTGTCGTCCACTTATAACCCCCTTCGATGTGCCCGGCGAGAAGATGTCCGTTATAGGATGCGCTTGCCGAACGCTGCAGTGTACCGAAGGCCATATCACGCGTTGTATCGTACGTATTATATGCGTATCCCGCTATTCCGCTCGCATACCAGGGGCCTTTCGTATAAATACCGTAGAGCGATCCCTGGTAGCTCGATATCTTTGCATCTTCCGAAAGGTGTTTCAGGTCCACCTTTGCGTATGAATACCCGGCCGATGCGCCAAGAAGGAGGGACCGGGTGAACTTCTTATCAAAACCGAGTATGATCCCTGCGCTATTATAGTCGTAAACTGACGATATGTCACCCGCGCGCCGCTCGCTCAGGCTCCCATACCCTTCCGTCCAGAAACCCCATGCGGGTGATCTGTCTTCCGTATTCCCGGGAGCAGTCGTCGCCGCGGCAAGAAGCGTATTGAGCGCATCATTTCCCGTGTCGGAGCGCGAGGTCAGCATCACCGGCTTCGCTGCCAGCATCGACGACGGGCCTCCCGATACGAACCCCGCCATTCTCGTGGTCATCATGTTCCTGTACTGGTTAAAAGAGGAGAACGTAACGGCAGGTATGGCCGTATGGATGTACCCTCCCATCTGGTCAAGGGCATCGCGGGCCTGAGGCCCATTCATATTAAGAAGAATGTTCATAATGTCCCGCATATCGCCCGCCGCAACGGGGTAAGCAGCCTCGATGCCGTCGGCAACCTCGCACTGGTTTTCGGTTTCGCAAACTATCACAAAACCTTTTCGTATAAGGTTAAGGTTAACAAATGTAGGAAAATAAGACAGGCTCGCATCAAAAAAGGCCGAGTTATTCACAAGCTGCAAAAATGTCCCGTTTACGCCGCCGGCGGCTGTCAGGAACGTATACGTGTAGTGTACGTTTTTCGAAAAAATACCGGAATAGATGGGGTTGACCCTGCCTCCATTGAGCGATGCCGTCCCTGTCACGATAAGTTGGTCTGAGCTTGCGGGATCAAGTTCCACCTCAAGCGTCGAACCCGGGTTATGCTGGTAATTGCCGGTAATTCTCATTGTGCCGATAGAATCGCCCGGCGCGACGGTGCCGCCCAACTCATTGATGACAAGGCCGCTCCAAGAGCCTCCTCCGGTAATAAGGCCCACATTTGTCATCGAGCCGCCCCCGGTTTCTTTCGTATACGTCATATCCGACCATCCGTCCGGAAGGATGGTGTATTCATTGCCGTGTATGGCGCTCCCGAGAATGACCTCTCCGTTGTTGCGAAACAGGCCCCTGTTAATGAAATAACTCGGTTTGTTGCCGTTGATCTGGGGCCTGCCGGGATACGAACCGTACCCGGTGTAATGGCCGCTTGTAAACTCAAACCTTCCGTCATTGATGAAGGTCCCGTTATTGACAACGTTTGCCATGCGGGCGGTCGTAAAAACGGACCCCGCACGGTTGTACCATGTCCCGTTGTTTTCGAAATATGAACCCGGAACGTTAGCAGGGATAGTGCCGCCCTGGTGCCAGTAAAGAGATTGAGGGTTCCTGTTCACGAAAGTGCCGTAGTTGTCCACGATATTGTTATTGATAAATTTGCCGCCTGCATCGTTCGTAAAGCTGATCCCGGGATGGAACGTTATGGTGCCGTTGTTGGTTACGGTGCCTCCCCGGTTATAGCCTCCGCCTGCGCGTTCATCCTCATACAGGTTTATGACCGCCCCGGTATGATTGGTAAAGTATGTCGGGTTGACCGGCGGGTTGGAATAAAAGTCCGGCCCGGTATTCTCAGTAGCTACCACGATGGTGCCGGAGGTGTTGATGACGCCGTAATTGTTAAAAATCCCCCTGCGTATTTCAATCACGCTGTATTTGTACATACCGTTGAAAAGTCCGTAATTGTCAAAACGTGGGGACGGATTGTCCACATCCTTATCTTTTCCCATACCGCCACCCTGGGCAAGCGCGAACCAGTTGTCCCAGGTGCCCCAGTTCGCTATATACCCATAATTCCATACGGCTCCTTCGTTGAGAACCCTCCCGCCCTTCTGAACGATAAGGGAACCGTTGTTCGTCACCATCAACGGCTGCGCGACAACGAGGTAGTTCGTCCCGGGCTTAGGTTTATCGTTGTCATAATACGTATAATTGGTCTTGAGGAGCCCCCCCTCCCTGACGTTGATAGTCCCGTAATTGTACAAAAGGTCGCCGTTATATTCGGACTTGGGGTCCCCGTTGCCATGGGTCCTCACCTCTGACGCCCCGATGTCCACGACCTGGTTAGGGTCGATGCACCACTTGTCCTGGTGTGTCACGTTCTCGCCGCAGCTATATCCAAGCTGCTCGGCTTCGACCTCTGTACACAATAAACTCAACATTGCTGTAAGCATAATGAACAGCACTATACCCGCGGCATCGCCTTTGAAAAATCTCTTTCCTGGCCGGTTCATTAAAAATGTCCTCCTGATCTTAATTGACATCGCACCCGGCCATATTTAACAGTATCATTAGTATCAGGTAAATACAGATTATGTACTACAATAATACACGTATATAAGTCGTATTCTGAGAGGAGTCATACAGGCGTGAAAGAGGTCGAATATATCTATAAATCCGGGGGGAGGAAGGTAAATCGGGGACCTACTCGAA